>JAGBOM010000270.1 GCA_017633865.1 Opitutales bacterium | reverse complement strand
GCCCGCGTTGTCGGCGATGGGGCCGTAGGCGTCTGTCGCGAGGGTTATGCCGAGGGTTGAAAGCATGCCGACTGCGGCTATGCCTATGCCGTAAAGGCCTTCGTTAAGGTTTGAGGCGTCGCCCCCCGCCGCGAACATGTAGGAGAGCGCCGTGCCCGCTACAATCAAAAGCACAGGCCAGCATGTGGAGAACATTCCCACTCCTATGCCGCCGATAATGACGGTTGCGGGGCCCGTTTGGGCTTCGGAGGCTATGTGGCGGGTCGGGGCGTAGGCTTCGGAGGTGTAGTATTCGGTAACCTTGCCGATTGCGATGCCCACGGCAAGCCCCACGATAATCGCCGCCCACTTGCCCCAGAAGTTGGGGACGTCGAGAGCCCACAAAATGCCGAGCGACGAAACAACTATAAGCGCGGAGCTTACGTTTACGCCGTTTGAGAGCGCGCCCAAGAGCTGCTTGGAGTCCGCGCCGTCGCGCACCTTAACGCAGTAGATGCCGATAATTGAAAGTATTGTGCCTACCGCCGCTATGAGCATTGGGGCGATTACGGACTTTATCTGGACTTCGGGAGATGCCGAGACGTATGCCGCCGCGCCCAATGCCGCGGTCGCGAGCACGGAGCCGCAGTAGGATTCGTACAAGTCGGCGCCCATGCCGGCTACGTCGCCTACGTTGTCGCCAACGTTGTCGGCGATGGTGGCGGGGTTGCGGGGGTCGTCTTCGGGGATGCCCGCCTCCACTTTGCCCACAAGGTCGGCTCCGACGTCTGCGGCCTTGGTGAATATGCCGCCGCCCACGCGGGCGAAGAGAGCCTGCAAGCTTGCGCCCATGCCGAATGTCAGCATTGTAGTAGTGATTGCCACCATTTTTTGCTGGGGCGTAAGAGCCTCTATAAAGCAGTTCAAAATTATAAACCAAACGGCGATGTCAAGAAGCGCGAGCCCCACAACCGTAAGCCCCATTACAGCCCCCGAGCGGAAGGCGACGCGCAGGCCCTTGTCGAGCGAGTGGTTTGCAGCCCATGCCGAGCGGTTTGAGGCGTATGTGGCGGTTTTCATGCCGAAGAAGCCCGCGAGCCCCGAGAAGAACCCGCCCGTCAAAAACGCTATCCAGACCCATTTGTTTTGGACTCCCGCCACGAAGCCCAAATACGCGAACACAGCCGCCAAAACCGCGAACACCGCGCCCACAACCTTGTACTGCTGCTTCAAATACGCGAACGCGCCCGCCCTGACGTGGGAGGCGATTTTTTGCATGAGCTCTGTGCCCTCCTCCTCGCTCTTCATCTTTTTATAGAAGTAGAAGGCGAAGCTCAGCGCGATTATCGAGGCGGCCGGCACGCCCCAAAACAAGAGGGGGATTTCATGCGAGCTACATGCCGCAAGCGCGGCGGGCCGGGTAATGGTGTCTGCTAATATATTCATATAATAGGTTTTAATTAAATTGTCTGAAAAGTTTAAAAAAAGGCGCGGTTTAAAAAAGCATTAAAACAAATCGGAACAAAACCTGATTGATTCGTTCCGATTGCGAAAGGGTTTTTATTTATGCGCCGAAGTTTGTAAGGGCGCTTCTCCACCACGTATAATACTTGTCTTCAAGCTCCTCTTTGGAGGGCATGGGGTAGAAGAGCATATCGCCGTCGCCGCCCACATAGAAGCCTTTTTTGACGGTTCTAAACAGAAGCTCGCCGGCCATGTTTCTTAGCACGACCTTGTTGTTCTTGTTGTTTTTAAGGCTTATTTCGCGTATGCAGTCGCGCAAATGCGATATGTTTTTGTAGGGGAGATCGTCCGCCCTGCCGAGCTCGGGGTTCTTTTCAAGCTCGCCGAGCTTCAAGTCGCAAAAGGCGATTTTCTTCATGTTTACGAGGCGCTCCGAGCTTGTGAGCCTGTCGGAATACTCCTTCGGGTTGAGCACGCTCGCAACGCGCGGGCGCGACGGGGCGAGGTCTTGGTAGAGGAAAAGCCTTTCGTCGGGGTCGGGTTTAAACTCGCCCTTTTTGAGCTCGAGAGTGCGTCCGTCCGAAGTTGTGAGATACAGGCTTTTAAATGCCGAAAGCGGCAGGTGCTCCAAAACCCTGTATACGGACAGGTACAAAGACTTGTGCGGGGAGCCGTCCTTATGCGGCACGCAAAGGCTTTCAAACTTGTCCATATTCAGATAGTCGCTTTTAAAATTCGGGTCTATTTCAAAGAATATCGCCTGGTCGAAGCTTCTGTTGTAGTCGCCGGTGGCGTAATAGGAGCCGAAAGATACGGGATCGAGGTTCGAGGCTATCAAGGCCTCGGGTGATAACGACAAATACAAGAACTTTTGCATATCCCAAAACGCTAAGGCCGACTTCTTTTCGACACAAGCATTTTTTTTAAAAATTTAGTTTGCGGGCAAGAAAAAGATTGAAAAAAAGCAAACTTGTATAACTATCAAAAACATGCTGAGGAAGTTTTTTATATCCACATTTTTGTGCGCGGCTTTGGCGGCGGCATTGCCCGCGCAAAACGCGCAAATCGTAATTAAAGACACTTGGGACTCCAAATACCCCGTCTATAAAATACTCGTCAAGGGCACGCCCGAAGCAGTAATGCTCGCAAAAAAGGCCTTCGCGACCCACGGCTCTTTCAAGCTCGACCAAAACTCGCCCAACTTCACCCTCAACATCGAGGCCGCCGACGCCCAAAGCGTCAACTACTCCGTATCGGGCGGCAAGGCAAACTTTGCGGGCTCGGCGAAGGGCCATAACTTCGCCCAGGCCGTCGCCAAAGCCTGCGACGAGGCCGCCTCCAAAATTACGGGCTCGCCATGCTACTTTTCGGGCAAACTCGCCTACGTCTGCGACAAGACGGGCTCGACCGAGGTTTACACTTCAGACTTTCTCTTTCAAAACATAAGGCGCATAACTTCCGACAAGTCCGACTCGCTCCTGCCGCACTGGTCTCCGGACGGCAACAAAATCCTCTACACGGGCTACTACCGCTCCGGGCTTATGGACTTGTACGAAATAACCCTGAACCCGCTTTCAAGGCGCACATTCGCCTCTTACAAGGGCACAAACACAGGCGGAGCGTACAGCCCCGACGGCTCGAAAGTCGCGCTAATCCTCACTTCAAGCGGCTCGGCGGAGCTTTGGGTGGGCGACG
>JAGBOM010000269.1 GCA_017633865.1 Opitutales bacterium | reverse complement strand
GCTTATGTCTTTAAACCCCGCGAGGCTTTTGGGGCTGAACGCCGGCACGCTGGGCGCGGGCGCCCCCGCGGACTTCGCCATAATAGATTTGGACGCCGAGTACGTTTACGATAAAACCTATTCGAGGGCTTCAAATTCGCCGTGGCTCGGCAAGCGCCTGCGGGCGAAGGTTCTCGACACCTTCGTGGGCGGCGAGCCCGTTTACAATTCGCAAAAGGGCGTATTAAAGTGATTCTTAAAGCGGTTCTTTTTGCGGCGTTGTTCGGCTTTTTTGCGCTCGGGGCGTCCGCGCTTTTCAGCCTTGCGCGCCGAAAAAATCGCCGCGAAGTTTATTTCGGCGGAAGTTTGGCCGACGCTCTTTTTCTGCTTTTTTGCGTTGCGTGCGCCTTTCTGCTCGGCGCGGTTTTGGGCGGGAAAGCGGGGCGGATTTTTGCGGGCGAAAACGCGGACTTCGGGGCGTTTATAACGAGCGTTTTTATAAACGCGTTTTGCGCCGCCGCCGTATTTTTCGCCGCTTCAAAAATGAAGAATCCGCCCGATTTTTTCCGGAAAAAGGGCGCTTGGGCCGCGTCTTTAGAGACAATAAAGGGGGCGGGGTGGATTGTCCTTTTAATGCCGGTATTGTCGGCAATATTTTTGTTATGGAGCGGAATTTTAACCGCGTGCGGCGTTGAAGCCCCAAAACAGGACGTTGTGCGGATGTTCACAAACCTCGAAAACCCCGCGGAAATAGGAGTGGCAGTTCTTGCGATAACGGTTTTCGCGCCCGTTGCGGAGGAGCTTGTGTTTAGGGGCGGGCTTTATTTGATTCTAAAAAAATACGCCGGAGCGGGAGTGGCGGCGCTTGCAACTTCGCTTGTTTTCGCGCTTGTGCACGCGAATTTGTACGCGTTTGCGGCGATATTTTTTCTAAGCCTTGCGCTGATTTTAATGTTTGAAAAATTCGGAGACCTGCGGGTTTGCATGGGCGCCCACGCGGCGTTCAACGCCCTGAACGCGGTCTCCATAATCTGCGGCTGGAGCGAAGTCTAAAATGTTCGGAAATATTGAAAGCGAATGCGCCGCAAGCCTCTCGGAAAAGGGGCTGATTTCAAGAATTATGTCCGCTTTCGGAGATTCAATGCCTCCAGCGCCGTTCGGCGGAGGCGACGATTGCGCGGTTATAAATAAAAGCCTTTTTCAGGGCAAAATCCTTTCCACAAGCGACGCCGTTATCGCGCGCGTGCACTTTTTGGAGAGCGACCCTCCCGAGCTTGTCGGCCAAAAGCTTTTAAACCGCAATATTAGCGACATCGCCGCCATGGGGGGCGACCCGAAGTTCGCTATGACCTCCTCCATAATCTCGCCAAAGCTCAAGCTTTCGTGGCTCGACGGCTTTTGCGCGGGGCTTAAAGCCGCCGCCGAAAAATGGGGCGTAAAGTTCGTCGGCGGCGACGTAGCTAAAGGCGGCGACGATTTTTTCTCAACCCACATCACGCTTTTGGGCGACGCTGAAAAGCCGCTTCTGCGTTGCGGCGCAAAGGAGGGAGACTCGATTTTTACTACGGGCGCTCTGGGCGCGAGCTTTGAAAGCGGCAGGCATTTGACATTTGTTCCCCGCGTTGCCGAGGGCAAATCCCTCGCTTCTTTCGGCGGCGTAAACTGCTGCACGGATTTAAGCGACGGCCTCGCAAGCGATATTTACGACATCTTGCCGAAAAACCTTTGCGCCGTTTTTTACGCGGAAAAAATCCCGCTCTGCAACTTCGCGGGCAATAGCATTAAAAAAGCGCTCTATGACGGCGAAGACTACGAGCTTTTGTTCTCGCTTTCCGCGGGCGCCGACAAGGCTGAATTTTTGCGGCAATACAAAAACGAGTTCGGCGTTTGCCCCTTTGAAATAGGAGAATTTCGCGCGCCGATTGCGCCTTTTGACGGCGGCTTGGCGCTTTTAAAAAGGGGCGGCTCTTTTATGCAGATTCCGCGCGGTGGGTATTCGCATTTCGCGTGAAAAATTTTCGTGCGATTTTTTTTGTTTTATGGCGTCCGCAAAAATTTTTCTTTTTTTTGCTTGTTTTATATTCTAAATAATGTTTTAAATCTAAAAGCAAAAGAAAAAGAGGGGAAATTGCTTTTATGAATTTATCGATAAAAAAATATTTAAGGGCGGCGGCGCTGGTTTCGATTTTCGGAATTTTTTGCGCGGAGAGCTTTGCGGCGGGCACGAAGTTTTTAATCGCGGGGTGCAACTGGAATAAAATCGCCGTGGTAGACAAAGACACGCAGAAGATTTCCTTCCTCTACGAAATCCCGCAATACTCCGAGTGCAATTCCGCCGTTTTAACAAAGGACAAAAAGCTCTTTTACACAAACAAAAGAAACGCCCGCATTGTAAACCCGAAAACTTCGGAAATTCTTTGGGAGGAAAACGCCAAAAACGGCGAGGAATACCATACCGCCGACGTTCTTAAAAACGGGCGGCTTCTGCTCGGCGTTTGCGGGCGCCCCGCGAGGATTGTCGAGATGTCTTCGTCGGGCAAGGTTTTAAGCGAGGTGAAGTTTGAAACGGGTGTAGAGTCCGTCCATATGCAGTTTAGAAAAATCGCGAAAAACCGAAAGGGCAACTACTATGTGGGGCTCTTCGGCGGCAGGGCGCTTTTGGAGGTTTCGCCAAAGGGCGAAATTTTGAAAAACATAAAGCTCGATGTGGGCGTTTTCGCGGTGAAGGAGCTTGCAAGCGGCGGCGTTCTAATTTCGGGAGACGGCGGAAAAATCCGCATAATAAACCCCGAAACGGGCGAGGTTTTGCGCCGCATAGACTCCAAAAGCATAGAGGGCGCGGAGCTGCTTTTCGCGACCGAGGCGCGAATGCTAAAAAACGGGAATCTGCTTATTACAAACTGGAACGGCCACTCGAAGGACAAGTCCCAGCCGAAAATTTTGGAAATCACCCCCGAAAACAAAATCGTCTGGAAGCTCAATAACAACGGGCAAATCGACAACGTTTCGTCTATATGCGTTTTAAAGTAGGGCGGCGGAATTTTTTGCGGAATTTTTAAGGCATAAATTTCGCGCGGGTTAGGGCTCGAGCCACTTTAGCAAAATCTCGTCTTTTTCCGCTTGGGAGAGTTTCCATGAGTCGTCTTTTGCGCGGATTCTTTCCGAAAGCTTCGCGAGGCACACAGCCGTAAAAACCGACAAATTCAGGCTTTGCGCAAAGCCGAGCATGTCGAGCTTAAACCTTATGTCGGCGCACTCGTGGGCGGTTTGGCTAAGGCCTGTAAGCTCGGTTCCCATCATGATTGCCACTGGCCGGTCGAGCGGAATGTCGCCGATGTTTACGGAGTCCTCCCTAAGAGTGGAGGCCGCAACGGCGTATCCGAGGCTTTTTATGCGCGCAATCGCGCGCTTTGTGTTTTGAATGTCGAACTCGTTGTATTCGCGCGTTTTCGCGGCGGCGGCTGTCGTGCATGTAGGCGATTTGAACCTTGTTATGTCGAGCCATTTCGACGCGCCCGTATCGACCCTGCCGCTTATTTTTAGCGGGTAGCGGTTTTCGATTACGAATACGTTTTGGATGCCGAAGGCGTCGCAGCTGCGCATTACGGCGGCGGCGTTGTGCGGCTGGTAGATGTCCTCCAAAACTACGGCGAGTTTGCGCGTGCGCCAAGCGAGTGCGCGGCGCATTTTTTGCAGGCGTTCGGGGGTTATTTTTTCGGAAAGCTCTTTGATTCGATTTTGAGTGTCCATATCAAATTTCGTGGTTGGGGCGGGCGCAGAGGCTGGGGTAGGGCGCGTCGGCGTAGGGCGCGCCGGGGTTTTTCAGAAGGTGTTTTCGGCAGACTTCCATAAGGCTTTCAAGGCCTTGCGCTCTCCGCATTTGGCGCAAGAATTCGCCGAGAGGGTCGACGCTTACGCCGACGAAGTTCAGGTATTTTTTCAGGCGCGAGTCGGGGTGGATAATTTTTGGGTTTGCGAGCGTTTGCGCGGCGAGTATTTTTTCGATGTACTTAAAAACGTCGCCGAGGGTCGGCTTAAAAATTTCCGCGCCGCTTTTAAGCTCTTTTATTTGGCGGAAAATCCAGGGGTTGCGGACCGCGCCCCTGCCTATCATTACGCCCTTGCAGCCCGTTAGCTTTTCGACCTCCGCGGCCTGCCGCGCGGTCGCGATGTCGCCGTTTGCGATTAGCGGAATTTTCAGGAATTTTACGGCCTGCGCGATTTTTTCGTAGTCGACTTTGCCGCGGTAAAGCTGCCTTACGGTTCTGGCGTGCAGCGTTATGAAATCCGCCCCGCAGTCTTGCACTATGCCCAGAAGCTCCTCGAGCCTTTCGGCGGAGTCGAAGCCGAGGCGCATTTTTACGCTCAGGGTTTTGCCCCAATTTTCGCGCATAACTTTTAAAATCGAGCGTATTTTTTCGGGCTCTTTTAAAAGCCCGCCGCCCGCGTTTTTGCGGTAGACCTTTGGCGCGGGGCAGCCCAAATTCAAGTCGAGAAACTCGATTTGCGGGTATTTTTTTATAAGCTCTATCGTGCGGGCGATATGGATTTCGCTCCCGCCCAAAATCTGCGCGCATACGCTTTTGCCCCCGGGCTTCGACAGGACGGTTTTAAGCACCGCCTCCTCCAAAATCGAGCACTCCGTAACCCTGAAATATTCCGCGAAGAACAAGTCGGGCGCGCCGAAGCCAGATATGGCCGACATAAACCCCGCGTCGGTAACGTCCTGCATCGGCGCCAGCGCCGTTAGTAAGCCCCTGCCGAAAACGCCCATTACGGATAGTTTTTCTTTTGGATTTCCTCCATGATTTCGGAGGCGTCATCGACTTTGTCCAGCACGCTTTTCGACACGAAAATGTCCGCGTTCTTGCGTATGGCGACGCTTAGGGCGTCGCTCGGGCGCGAGTCTATATAGATGATTTTTTCGCCGAGCTCGTTTTTCATTACAAGCGTCATCTTCGCGAAAAACGTGCCCTCGCGCTCTTTGTAGATGAGCACGTCTTTTAGCGTCGTTTCGGTGCCGTCGAGCAGAAAGCAGATGAGCTCGTGCGTCAGCGGCCTTTCGCTTTGTATGCCCTTTAAGGCTCTGTCTATCGCGCCGCCGCCGAATTTGTCCATATATATCACAAAGGATTTCGACGCGCACCTAATAAACGTGGCGTACCCGTATGGCGATGGGTATGAGAACGCGACTTCGGCTTGTTCTTTGTC
>JAGBOM010000268.1 GCA_017633865.1 Opitutales bacterium | reverse complement strand
TGTAGCCGCAGCGGTAGACGGGCAAGTCTTTTTCGTCGAAAGTTTCGTTGCGGAAGAAGTTTGTGAGGGGAACTTCCGCTGTCGGAATCATGTAAAAGTCGTCCTGCGAGTCGTGATACATCTGCCCCTCCTTGTCGGGAAGCTGGCCCGTTGCGGTGGCGGAGGCGGCGTTTACCATAATCGGGCACATCATCTCCTCGTAGCCGTTTTTGTGCGCCTGCTCCAAAAAGAGCGACAAAAGCGCCCTGACGAGCCTGGCCATGTCGCCCACGTAAAACGGAAAGCCCGCACCCGTAACCTTTACGCCGCGCTGAAAGTCGAGCATATTGTCGAAAAACGGCAAATCCCAATGCGGCTTCGCGTTCTTGATGGAATTTACATCGCCCCAGGTCGAAACCGTGACGTTGTCCTTATCGCTCTTGCCGACCGGCACGGAGGGGTCGGGAATGTTGGGGATTGTGAGCATCATCTGCTTCCACTGCCTGTCGATTTCGGAGGCTTTCTGCTCAAGCTCCTTGACCTTCGCGGAGGCGATTTTTAGCTCCGCGAGCTTCGCCTTGAATTCCTCCCCTCCCTTGGGGAGCTTCGACATTTCGTTGTTGGCCGCGTTCTGTGCGGCTCTGGCCTCCTCGGCCGCGCTTACGGCGGCGCGCCTTTGGGCGTCCACGGCTAAAATCGCGTCTATATCGCAATCGAATTTTTTAAGAGCCACGCCCTTTCTGACCCTTTCGGTTTCTTCTCTTAGAACTTTAATGTCTATCATATAAAAGAAGAATTAAGGACTTTTTCTTGACATTTGACAACAAAGATTTGAAGTTTTTTATTTAAAAATTTTCGGGATTTTTACGATTCATTATAGCCAATATGCAAAACGAAGAGGAATTTTTAAAAGACAAGCCCGCCGAAGAAGGCGGCCAAGAACACTGCCCGCGCTGCCGCCGTTCGCAAGCCCAAAACGAAGCGAAAAACGACGGCGCTCCCCGCGGCGATTGCCGCTGCGCCGAAGGCGAAGAACCGCATGAATGCCATTGCAAAGACGGCGAAGAGCCTTGCGGGCGCCGTTGCGAAGAAGACAAGGTCGAGGAGCTACAAAAAGCCCTCGCCGCCGCGCAGGAGGAGGCCAAAAAGAATTACGACTCCTACCTTAGAACCGCCGCCAACCTCGACACCTTCCGCAGAAGGGTTCAGCGCGACATGGAGGATATTCGCAAATTCGCCATGCAGCCCCTTTTGGAGGAGCTTTTGCCCGCGATAGACAACCTTGAGCTCGGCATAATGCACGCCAAGAAAAACGGCGGCGCAAAAGACTTGGTTTCGGGAATAGAAATGGTGCTAAGCCAAATCAAAAAAGTGTTCGCAAGCTTCGGCGTGGAGGAAATCAAACCCCTCGGCGAGGACTTCGACCCGAACTTCCACGAATGCGTCTCGCACGAGGAATCCGCCGAATACGCGGAGAACAAGGTGTCCAAAATTATGCGGACGGGCTACAAGCTTAACGGCAGGCTCGTCCGCCCCGCGTCGGTAGTGGTTTCAAAGGGCGCGAAAAAGGAATAATTTTTTATGGCGCAAGACTATTACGAAATTTTGGGCGTTCCCAAAAACGCCTCCACCCAGGATATTAAAAAGGCGTACCGCAAGCTCGCGATAAAATACCACCCCGACAAAAACCCCGGCAACAAGGAGGCCGAGGAAAAATTCAAACAGGTATCCGACGCCTACCAAGTCCTCTCCGACGACGAAAAGCGCGCGGCCTACGACCGCTACGGCCCCGAAGCCTTCCAGCCCGGCGGCGCGGCGGGCGCGGGCGGAATGGGCGGAATGGGCGGCTTTAGAGACGCCTCCGACATCTTTAGGGAATTCTTCGGCTCAATGGGCGGCGGAATGGGCGGCTTCGAGTCGTTCTTCGGCGGCATGGGCGGCAGGGAAAGCGCCGCCGACCCCGACGCCCCCCAGCGCGGCTCCGACCTTAGAATCGAAATTTCAATAAGCCTCGAGGAGGCCGCAAGCGGAGTCGATAAAACCATACGCTACTCAAGGCTCGCAACCTGCAAAACCTGCGGCGGCTTCGGCACGGAAAAACGCTCCTCCAAAAAGACCTGCCCGACCTGCAAGGGCAAGGGGCATGTAATGAGCTCGTCGGGCTTTATACGCTTTACGCAGGAATGCCCGAAGTGCGGCGGCAAAGGCTACGTCATCGAGGAGCCCTGCAAAACCTGCGGGGGAGTCGGGCTCGTCCGCGAAAAAACCGAAACCGTTATAAAAATTCCCTCGGGCGTCTATACGGGCTCAAGACTGCGCAAGGCGGGCGCGGGCAACGCCGGCGAAAACGGCGGCCCCGCGGGCGACCTCTACGTCGCAATCGAAGTCCGCGAAAGCAACATCTTTGAGCGCGACGGCGACGACCTGTGGATTAATATGCCCATAAAATTCACGCTCGCGGCTCTCGGCGGCACAATAGAAGTAAAAACGCTAACCGGCAAAGCCTCGCTAAAAATCCCCGCGGGCACGCAGACGGGCACGGTATTTAGAATCAAGGGCCAGGGCATGCCCAAACTGCGCGGCGGGGCAAACGGCGACGAATACGTAAAAGTGCACGTCGAAGTCCCCAAAAGCCTAAACGCCGAGCAAAAGAAGAAGCTGGAGGAATTCGCGAAGGCCTGCGGCGACGACGCCCCCGCCGCGGAACCCTCTTTCTTCAAACGCCTCTTTTCTTAGGCGATTGATTTTGGCAAAGAAGTTCGTTGCTTCGGCAAAAAGAAGCCCGGAATGAATTTTTAATTCTATTCCGGACTTTTTTTGCGCTCGCGCCTGCTTCTTCATCCAAAATCAATGCGCCTAAGCAAACGAACTCTCTTCGTCTTTATTTTTCTAATTTTTAATTGGGCTATTTTTTATTCGGATTTTTCTTAGCGCAAGCTATTGAACGAAGTTTAATGCGGGTATTTACAGAATAGACGGGTTGATCGCGTCGAGGGTCAAGAGCTTGCCCCTGTTTTGAGACATAGATTTTAGAAGCAACGGACTTCTGCGCCAAAAACTCTGGCTCAAAACTCTCTCCGGCTGAATTTATCCGCCAATTTAAGAGCCTCCTCCTTTTGCGCGGGGGTAAGTTCTTCATCCAAGGTTTTCAAAAACGTTTCGGCTCCGCCATAGCCGTTTTTTGAGGACAACAAAATCCACGCGTAAGCCTTTACTTTATCC
>JAGBOM010000267.1 GCA_017633865.1 Opitutales bacterium | reverse complement strand
AGCCCCGGGCCGACTTCCACAACGCGGTCCCCGCTTTCGACTTCGGCAAGCTCGAGCGATTTTCTTACGATGTTAGCGTCCACCAAAAAATTTTGGCCGAGCTTTTTTACGGGCTCGTGCCCGATTTGCCGAAGCAGGGCGGAGGTCTGGCTCGGGCTTAGCTGTCCGCAGGGGGAATCCATCGCGCTACTTGTTGAGCCCCATTCTTCTTGAAATGGAAAGCGCGGCCTCTTTGACGCTTTTGCCGAGACTCTCGAAATCCTCCGCTTTTATGCGGCTTGAGGGCCCCGTAATCCAAATGACGGCGACGGGCGTTTTGTGGGCGTCGTATATGGCGGAGGCCACGCAGTTTACGCCGTCAACCGCCTCGCTTTCGTCGTAGGCGTAGCCCTTTTGGGCGTATTCGGAAAGTTTGGGCTTTAAAATTTTTGCGGAGGTTATGGTGTTGGAGGCGCACTTTTTAAGCTCGGATTCCGACAGGATTTTGTCGGCCTCGGCTTCGTCTATTGCGGAAAGCAGAGCCTTGCCCGGGGCGGAGGCGTGCATGGGGCTTGTCATGCCGAGAGTGCCGGTGAAGTTAAATGGGTGCGTTCCCGTCTCCTGGCAAATCATGACGCACTCGCTGTCTATGAAGGCGCCGAGCATGACGGTTTCGCCGGTCAGGTCGCGGAGCTCCCTCATGGTGTGGACGCTTTCCTCGATTAAATTGGCGTCGCACAGCGACGAGTAGGCAAGCGGCAGGATTTTGCGCGACACCGTGTAGGCGTCGGTCTCGGGATTTTTTCTGATATATCCTATTCCCTCGAGCGTAAGAAGTATTCTGAAGAACGAGGTTTTGTTGCAGGAAATCCTTTCAAGCAGCTGCGGGAACGTCATACCTCCGTGCACGGACGAAATTTGCTCGAGCGCCTCGAAGGCCTTTTTAAGGTTCGGGATTTCGTATTTGTTGGTCTTTTTTGTTTTGGTGGACGCTGTTTTTCTTGCCATATATATTTTGTTATTTTTATTTGAAACCTTTATTTCAAAATTTGTTTAACACAAGCTTTTTTATTTATTTTTTAGTATTTTCAAAAAAAGCTTGACTCTTTGTCAAGATAATATGAAACTTTGTTTCAGATTACTGAAATTTTTTAATTGTTAACGCGGGGGAATGCTTTAGCATGGTTTCGGTAAAAAAGATATATGGGGAAATTAAAAGTATGTTTTTAAAAAGATGCGCGATATTTTTGGCGGCGGCCTCGTTGTTGGGATCGCTGTGTGCGGAGGAAAAGCCTTATGTGCGAAAGGGCGCGCCGCGCTTCAGCGAAAGGTACATGAATCTTCGGCTTTTTGTAAAGCCCGCAGACCGCGCGGAATTTTCTTCGCTTGAGCCCGACGGCGCGGGGTTTTGGAGGTATCGCGCCGACGAGGCTAAGCCAACCGCTTTGGGCGTTGACGGCAAGAACGGCTCGCAGCTGTATTTAAAGATGAAAGTCGGCGAGGGCTTGAAGGAGTCGATAATTTACTTGCCAAGCGGCAAGGCGTTTTTCACGCTTCCCGCCGCCAAGCAGGTTTCGGACGACGCAAGAAACGAAATCCCCAAAGGCGGCACCGCCGTCAGAATGTCGCCGCCAAACTACAAGGAGCTTTCGCAGTACCGCAACTTGGCGATGAACCCATACGACTTTCAAGACGGGGCTGACGAGAAAGATTTGTTTTACCCGCACGCGACAGCCTCCACAGAGTGCCGCAACGAGCTCATCTTCAGGGCCCGCAACGCCATCGACGGGGTTTCCGACAACAACCTCCGCCACGGCGGCTGGAAGCACCGCTCTTGGGGCCCCGAAAAAGAGGAGTCGCCCTGGATTAGGATAGACTTCGGCAGGCCTGTTGAGCTTGACAAGGCCGTTCTTACGCTGCGCGCGGACTTCCCGCACGACGGCTATTGGGAAAGCGGCGAGCTCGCGTTTTCGGGCACGAAAAAAACTGTCCCCGTAAAATTCAAAAAGACGGAAGCCCCGCAGGAGTTCAAATTCCCGAAAATCAGGACAACCTACATCGAGCTTAGAAAGCTTAAAACCCAAAAGCCCGTGGGCTGGTGCGCGCTTGCCGAATTCGAGGCGTGGGGCGTTGACGTAATGCCGTTCGCCAAAAAGGGCAATAGAAAGCTCTCGTTTTTAGACGCGCTTTCTACAATGCCCGCCGAGGGCGTAAACGAGGTCAAAAACCTTTGGCTTTGGCGAATGCTTGGCGAGAATTTCCCGATTGACGCGGACCATTTAATGCGCGACTTCGGCACAGACCTTTCGAAGCTGCCCGACGCTCCCGAAGCCCGCGCGAAAGCGATAAAGGCTCTCGCGCAAAAGGCGTTTGACGAAATCGAAAACAAGAGCGGCCTTGACTCTTTAAAAAGCGAAATCGAAAAGGCCGAGAGCCTGACGGACGCCATACTCGCCTACCAACGCGCAGCAAAAAAGCGCAGGCTCGAATTTTTGTCGAAGCTCGAAGGCAAGCCGCGCAGGTATGTGTATGTCGAACGCTACCCGATCGCGCCCAGCTTTTACGGCTACACCGAGGCGGTTTCAGACGCAAGATCCGAAATGCGCTTCGCGCCCGACTCCAATTTGTGCATGCTTGAAATCAAGCCCGACGGCTCGATTTCCCGCACGGTTTTAATTTCCGACAAGGGCGGAACCTTGCGCGACCCCGACATCTCCTACGACGGCGCTAAAATCCTTTTCTCCTGGAAAAAATCCGCGCTTGAGGACGACTACCACCTTTACGAAATGGACATCGCCTCGCGCAAAGTCCGCCAAATTACAACGGGCGTAAACGCCGACATCGAGGGCAAATACCTGCCCACGGGCGAAATCGTATTCAACTCCACCCGCTGCGAGCAGGCTACCGACTGCTGGCACACGGAAGTGAGCAACCTTTACATGATGAAGCCCGACGGCTCGTTCTTGCGCAGAGTGGGCTTCGACCAGGTCTGCACAACATACCCCACCGTAACCGAGCAGGGCAACGTCGTTTACACCCGCTGGGACTACAACGACAGGGGCCAGACCTTCACGCAGGCTCTCTTTTCTATGAAGCCCGACGGCTCTTTCCAGACCGAAGTTTACGGCAACAAGTCGTGGTACCCCACGACAATCGGCCACGCGCGCCAAATCCCAAACACCAACAAGTACATCGCCACACTTCACGGCCACCACACCGCCCAGCGCGGCAAGCTCGCGGAAATCGACCCGTCCAAGGGCAGGCAGGAGGATTCGGGCGTCGAGCTTCTCGCGCCCCGCCGCAAGGAAAAGGCTGTCAGGATTGACGGCTACGGCCAGCGCGGCGAGCAGTTCCAGTATCCTTTCCCGCTCGAGGAGGGGCTTTTTCTCGTAACATTCCAGCAGTACGACGCCGAAAACCGCTCGTACCCGCTGCCTTACGGCTTGTACCTTATGGACAGCGAAGGCCGCCGCGAGCTTTTGGCGCGCCACGAGTATCTCGACTGCAAGCAGGCGGTTGCCGTCGCCCCGCGCAAAATTCCGCAGCTTGAAAAATCGAGGGTGGACTATACGAAGGACAAGGGGTATTTGTTCATCCGCAACATCTATTACGGAGCGGGCGTAGACGGCGTGGAAAAGGGCAGCATCAAAAAGGTGAGAATTGTTAAAATCGACTACCGCCACGCGGCGGTGGGCGGCATGAACGGCCGCAACGACGAGGGCGGCGTGGGCGTCGCCAACCACGTTTGCACGCCCATAGGCCTTGGGCAGGCCTCTTGGGATACAAAGGAGATTTTGGGCGAGGTTGATGTGGCTCCCGACGGCAGCGTCTATTTTGAGGTGCCCGCGCGCACGCCCGTGTATTTCCAGCCCATTGACAAAAACGGCAACGCCGTAACCACAATGCGCTCTTGGACGGCCATGCAGCCCAACGAGTTCTACTCGTGCCTCGGCTGCCACGGCGACCGCGACACGCCCAACCCCATTCCGCTTAGAATCGCAAAGGGCAGAAAGCCCGAAAAACCCAAGCCGTTTTACGACGTCAAAGGCGGCTTCAGCTTCCAAAAGTACATTCAGCCCATTTTGGACAAGCACTGCATATCCTGCCACAACGACCGCGGCGTGGCGCGAATTTTGACGCACGACGGCAAGGAAAAAGTCAGCGTCGAAAGCATCGCTAAAACCGAGGGCAAAAAATGGCTCGACCTCGAGCGCGAAAACTCAAAAAAGAGCGTCCGCGCCTTCAGCCTGCTGAATTATCCAATCGAAAACAGGCGCGCCAAAAGAATCTTTAACGACGCCTACTACAACCTCCTCCAGCCGCAGATGGACAGGGACATCGTCTGCTACGCCGATTTCAAGAACCCGGTTATAAACTGGAACGGAATGCAGTCGGTGCCGACGCTTTTGCCGCCGTACCACCGCGGCGCGGCGAAAAGCGAAATCATGCGCATGCTTAAAAGCGGCCACGGCAAGACAAAGCTCTCGCAGGAGGAGCTCGACAAGTTCGCCGCCTGGATAGACCTTTACGTCCCCTACTGCGGCGACTACTACGAGGCCAACGCATGGTCGGAAAGGGACATGGATTTCTACAAGTACTACGAGGCCAAGGGCGAGGCCAACGCCGCCGCCGAAAAGGTTGCGATAGAAAAATACCTGAAATTGGCGGCAAAAAAATCGGAGAAGAAAAATATTGGGCGGGATTAAAAATTCCGCCTTTTTTGTTTGCGCGCGCGGCGGGAATTTCAAGAATAATTCCCTTATAAAAACGGCTCGTTAGCCGAGGAATATTTTTTTATTTTATGAAGATTCTCACCCTCGCCGCAATAGACATAGGCTCGAACGCGATACGGCTTTTAATAAGCAATGTCGAATGTTTCGCGGCTCGCCGCGAGTTTAAGAAGACGGCGTTTATAAGGGTTCCCATACGTTTGGGCGAGGACGTGTTTTTCGGCCCGGGAGAAATTTCGGCTGAAAAGACCGCAAGGCTTGCCGAAGCAATGGAGGGGTTTTCGCACCTGATGAAGGCCTACGGGGTTTCGGCTTTCCGCGCGTGCGCCACAAGCGCGATGCGCGAGGCGAAAAACTCCCGCCAAGTTTGCGAAAAAATTTTGGGCAGAAGCGGCGTAAAAATAGAAGTTATTGGCGGCGGCGAGGAGGCGGACATTTTATACAGGGCAAACGCCTTTAAAAACGCCGACTTCGGCGCGGGCGAAAATTGCCTTTATATGGACGTTGGCGGCGGCTCGACGGAGTTCGTAGCGTACAATTCCAGCGGCAAAGTCGCGGCAAAGTCGTTCGGCTTGGGGGCGGTAAGGCTTCTTAAAAATCCGGCGGCGGCCGCCCCGCAGTTCGAGGCTTTCGACTCTTTCTTGGAAGATTTAAGGCGCGACTTTAAACCGTCAAAAATAATAGGCTCGGGCGGCAACATAAGCAGAATCGCAAAGCTGATTTCGGGCGGCGGCGAAGAAATTTCGCCCGCCGAAATGAAGGAGCTTTACGGCAGGCTAAGCGCGATGAGCTTTGAAGACCGCGTCGAGGAGCTCGGCTTAAACACGTACCGCGCCGACGTCATCATTCCCGCGCTCGAAATTTTTATGCGCGCCTGCGAAAAATCCGGCGCGGAAAAAATCGCCGTTCCAAAAATCGGGCTTGTAAACGGAATAATCGTGGATTTGCTGGACTCTATTGAAAGCGCGGGGGAGCTTAAAGCCTGAAAGCGTTTAGGGGCGGAAAGTTGCGCTTATGAGCCTGATATCTTTGAGCGAAGTTTCTTTGCGCTACGGCGAGCATGTGCTGCTCGACAAGGCGGATTTGCATGTTGCAGAGGGCGACAGGCTCGCGATTGTCGGGCGCAACGGCTGCGGCAAAACGAGCCTTTTAAAGATTGTTTGCGGGCTGGAAAATCCGGACGGCGGGCTTGTCGAAAGGGTTAGGGGCTTGAAGAGCGCGTATTTGCCGCAGGAGGTTCCGCAGGATTTAAGCGGAACGGTTTTCGACGCGGCGGCGGAGGGTCTGGGGCAGCCCGGCAAAAAAATTTCCCGCTACCGCAGAATTTCGGAGCTCGGCGAAGCCGAGGAGCGCGCGGGCGAGCTTGACGGGCTTGTGGCGTGGCTGTCCGAAAGCGGCGGGTTCGCGGCGGAGCAAAAAATTTGCGAGGTTTTGGACAAGCTCGAGCTTGCCCCGGATATGGACGTAGCGACTTTGTCGGCGGGGCTCAAGCGCAGGGTTCTGCTTGCGCGGGGGCTTGTGTCGGACCCCGACGTTTTGATTTTGGACGAGCCCACGAACCATTTGGACATCGATTCCGTAATTTGGCTTGAGAAATTTTTAAAGTCGTGCGGCAAGACTTTGGTTTTCGTCTCGCACGACAGGTCGTTTCTGCAAAATCTGGCGACGCGCGTTGCGGAGGTCGACCGCGGCTCGCTCATATCTTTCGACTGCGGGTACTCCGAATTTATACGCCGCCGCGACGAGCTTTTGGAGGCGCAGGAGCGCAACAACGCCGTTTTCGACAAGCATTTGGCGCAGGAGGAGGCGTGGCTAAGAAAGGGCGTAAAGGCGCGCAGAACCCGCAACGAGGGGCGCGTGCGCGAGCTTATGAAGCTGCGCGAAATCCGGCGCGCGCGCAGAACCCGGCAGGGCGTTTTGAGCCTGGGCGCGCAGGAAGCGCTAAAAAGCGGGCGCAAGGTTTTGGACGCGGAGGGCTTGGGCGTGTCATTCGGCGGGCGCAAGATTGTCGGCAATTTTTCAACGACGATTTTTAGCGGCGACAAAATCGGAATCATCGGGCGCAACGGCGTCGGGAAAACCACTCTTTTAAACGCGCTTTTGGGCAGGCTAAAGCCCGATTCAGGAACGGTTAAATACGGCACGAATTTGCAGATAGCCTATTTCGACCAGCTGCGCTCCGAGCTCAACCCGAAAATGACCCCGTACGATTTTGTGGGCGGGGGCGCGGATTTTGTCTCGATAAATTCGCGCAGGCAAAACGTCGCCGGATACCTGCAAAGCTTTATGTTTTCGCCGGCGCAAATGCGGGGCGAAATCGCGATGCTTTCGGGCGGCGAGCGCAACAGGCTTTTGCTTGCCAAGCTCTTTGCAAGCCCCGCGAATTTCTTTGTTTTGGACGAGCCCACAAACGACCTCGACACTGAGACGATTGAAGTTCTCGAGTCTTTTTTGGTGTCGTTTAAGGGCACGGTTTTGCTCGTCTCGCACGACAGGACATTTTTAAACAACATCGTAAGCGGCGTTTTCGGCTTTCTTGAAAACGGCGAAATCGCCGAGATTGTGGGCGGATACGACGAGTGGTTCGAGTATCAAACCCGCCTTTTGGCCGCAAAACGGAAAACTTCCGAGCCGCCAAAGGCTAAGCCCGCCCAGCCCCAAAAGCGCGAAAAATTCACGAACAAGGAGCGCGAGGAGTTCGCCCAGATTCCCGACAAAATCGAGGCTCTCGACGCGGAGCGGGGCGACATTGGCGCGAAGTTTCAAGACCCCGAATTTTTGCGCAACAACGCCGATAAAATAAAATCTTTAGAGGCGCGGCTCGAGGAGATTCGCCTTGAGGAGGAGCGGCTTTTTGAACGCTGGAGCGAGCTTGAGCAAAAGCGGCAAAGGTGCTCTTAGCCAAATTCCCGCCCCGAAATTTTGCGGCAAAAAAAGCGCCTCGATAGAGGCGCTTTTTTGGGTTAAGAAATTTTTAAGCCGAATTTACTTTCTTCTGCGGTAAGCCGCAAAAGCAATCGCCAAAGCGCCGAATATTGCCGCGCAAGTGGCGGGTTCGGGAACGGCGGCGCTGAAATAGTCGATATACAAGGTTTTGCCGCTTGCGTAAATCGAATATGTATCGGCGTCTTTTGCCTTTATAACGGTAATCAAATCGTCCTGATATGTTGCATAAGCGGCAATAACGCTCGCGCTTGAATTGGACGAAATTATTGCCATTTGCTGGGTCTCGCCCTCTTCGAGCACAAAGTTTGAGAAGTCAAGCAGAAGGTCGTAGCTCGTATTCTTATCTGTGTCGATAGCCACAATCGTGTTGATTTTAAGCTGGGAGATGCCTTCGTCGTCGGCAATGAACTTTATGGTGCCCGCCATTTGGGACCTGTATGCAGAGGCGCCCAAGTTTGTAAAGTTGTAAGCCTGTCCGCTTAGGGGTTTTACGCGCGCTCCGTAAATTTCGACCGTGGAGTTTTCGTTTAAGAGAACCAAGTTTGCGCCGCTATAAGTTTGCGCTTCGTCCTTTAATATGAGGTGCCCCGCCGAAAATACGTCCTGGTAGTGTTTGCCTACCCATACGTTTCTGTTGACGTTTAGGACGGAATAGTCTTCAAATGTAACGGTTGCGCCGTTAAAAATCATAACGCCGTTGTTAACGCCGTTGACATTTAAGCGCGAAGAATCGGAAAATGTCACGCTGTCGGGCGTTGCCGCGCTTTCCGAATTCAAGTTTGACATGTCGCCCAAGCGCGCGTCGACGGAAGTAGTAACCACCGCGTTGCCCGAAACGTTCAAAGTGCCGTTTCTGTAAAGGTTGATATAGTCGGCGTTGACTGTTGCGTCGCCCGAAATATTTACTGTGGCGGTTGCCGAGTATGTCGGTTGAGTGTTGTTGTCGCCAATGCCTACTTTTAAGCGGCCTGTCAATACGGCGTTGTCGGAAACATTTACTATCACGTCTTGCGTTCTTGCGTTAACGCCGAAGCCGAAGCCGTTTGCAAGCGTTGTTGCCGTCAATTTTGCGGAATCTGAAACGTTTACTGTTATTGCGCCGGAGTTTGCCACGCCGTTGTCGCCAAAATTAAATTTATTGGCCTTTGTTTCGGAAGTACCCGACAAAGCAAGAGTGCCGCTATTCATGCCGAAACCGTTTGTGCCGCCGCTTATGGTTGTAGTTCCCGCGCTAATATTAAGGTTGCCCTTTTCGAGGAAGAAAGAGTCCGCAAGAGTTAGATTTGCGGAAACATTCAATGTCGGAACTGCGCCTGTTTTATCTTCGCCCGCCTGCATTGAAATGTTGTTGGCGCTGGCGGCTTCGGTTATATCGGTTGTGCCGTACCAGACTCTCACGTTGTCGGAAGAAGTCGGGGCGGTGGTGATGGGCTCTAATGTGGAGGGATCTACCCAAGTTGTTGAGCCGCTCCAATCGGCTTCGTCCACCTCGCTATTTCTAAGGTATGTGGCGGCGAAAGCGCTTGAGGCCGCTGCAAAGAATATTAGGGGGATTGCGATTTTCTTAGTGTTCATAGCTTTGCAAAAAAAATTTTTGTTTGCGTATAGACTGCTAAAAATATTTTAAGTGTCAACCGTTTTTTTTTTAAATAGAAAAAAATACGTTTTTAGCGTCTTTTAAGGCGGGAATTTTTCTTCTTTTTTACGGTTTTTGCGAAATTCGGGTCGAGCTTTGCTTTAAGGTCTTGAATTAGCTCGAGGTAGAGGAAGGGGTCGTCGCCCTCGTTATTTATAAATCTGCCCCAGGCGTCGACGTAGGCTTCTTCGGGGATTTCTTGGAATTTTTTAGATTTGCCGTATTTCCACATAAATTTGAGCTCTCCCGAGCCTGTTTTATGGAAATAGGTAATTCTGAAAGGGAAGAGCTGGCCTTTTTTAAGGGCAATTTTAAATTCGCGCGGCGAGGAGGGGTCGTAGGATTTTTCGTCTATGGGGGTTTTTTTGATTTCGCGGGGGTCGTCTTTGCTGCTGGTTCTCAGAAAGAAGCTGTCGCCCGCCGCGCCCTCGAGGCGGAAGGTGTATTCGGCGTCTATTGGGGCGCGTATGGAGCCGTTCCAGCTTGAAACGTAGTTTGACGGGCTTTTCAGCCTTTTTGTGGGGATTTGCGAAAAATCGAGGTGGACTTTCTTAAAAAGCTCCTGCGGCGGGGTGTGCTCGCCGTTTCGGTTTTCCTCCTCCGAGAAATAGACCATCACGCCGGGGCGCGACGGGGTTTTTGGCGCGACGTCGGCCATGGGCATTACGGCGGTGGACTCGTCGTATTCGTCAAACATGCCTATAAAGTACGACTGGGCGCCCGCGTTGTAGGCGTCGTCAATCTGCTTTTGCATGAACTCGCCGTGGCGGCGCGGGGTGTAGGCCTCCCACGAAGCGGACTGGTAGTGCTTGAGGTTGTACCAAGAAAACCCCGGCATGATATGGGCGAAGTAGCCCGCGTTTTCGCCGATGAGCTCTTTGACGTCTTTTAGGTCTTCGCCGTAGCTTTTATGCATCCAAATTCCCAAGGCGTCGTGGCGCTTGAAGTGGGTTTCGACCCAGTCGGGCTTGCGCTTCCAAGAGCCCGACGCGCCCCCGATAAAATACACGCCGCCGTATTTTGGGTCGTTTTTAAGAAAGTCCATAATGCGGTTCGACTCCTCAAGCGGCAGCCCCCTACGCTCCATGCCCCAGATGTACACAACCGGCTTGCCGTCAACCCTCGCGTAGTTCGGGTCTTTCAGGATACCGAATTCGTCGACGAGCCACTTCCAGTCTTCCGAGATGTTTCTAAAGAGGGTTTCTTCGTTGCAGCCGCTTACGTCCCACTCTATGGCCCAGATTCTGCCTGTTCGGTTTGCGGCCTCCCTTACGCAGCCGAGCACCCACTCCTCGCACTCCTTGTTTGTGGCGTATCTGCCCTTGCCGCCGCAGAACCTTTGCACGAAAACGCCGTCTATGCCGTACTCCTTCATCCATTTGAAGTGTGTCATCACGATTTCGGGGCGGGCGGAGGAAAACAGGTAGGCGGGCGCCCCGTTTGAAAGCTTTACGTTGTGGACTTTTTCTATCGCGTTTGGCGGATAGTCTTTCATGTACGGCCACATGTCGACCGAGTACATATTGTTTGCGGGGTCGCCCCAGTGTATCCAGCCGTGGTTGAGGGCGTCGTTGGGGGTGGCGAACCAGCCCTGGTAGCCCGCCATGATTTTGCCTTTTAGGGTGTTGTTGTTGGGGGCTTTGACGGTCTGGCCGGAGTAGGGCCTTTTCCAAGTCTCCTCGCAGAGCCATTTAAAGTAGCCGTCTTTGGGCATTATGTCCGAAATTTCCGCGCTTGCAACGGGCATAATGGGCTCGGGGAACGCTTTGGCGTCCGCCTTAATCCAAGATCTTTCTGCGCGCAGGGCGATGTGTTTTATAGCGCCTTTTTCTACGTTGGAAAATTTAAAGCGTATAACCTTCCACTTTTTGGTGTTCATCATGTAGCGGTAGGTGGCCTTGTCGGGGCGGATTTCGCCGCCCATCGTGGTTCTGATTGCGGGGGTGATTTTGCCGAGGGCGAGATCCGCGATTGTAAGCGAGAGGTAGAGCTCGCCGTCTTTTGTGGGGTCTGGCCACTTGCCGCTTTTGGGGGTTAGGTACACGGTTTTGTCGCCGTCGCCGACAGTCCAGGCCACGCTTCTTTTTTTGTCCACAAAAAAGTTTTTGCTCTCGGCGGGGTTTCCGCTTGAGGTTTTTGCGGTTAGGGGCTCCTCTTTCGCGAACAACGCGGCGGATAACGCCGATAGGGCAAGCGCCGATAAAATTTTGCGAAGGTGGAGTCTTTTATGTGTCATGGCAAATAAGGGGGCGGCGAGGGGAGCCTATTTATATATATAGGGGCGCTTCGAGCAGGAAAAGGGGTCTACTATCTCTATGCGCTCCACGAGGCTTTTGGGAAGCGGCGAGAGAAGCTCGGCTATGTGGCTTACGCTGTTGCATTGTCTTGAAATGTGGGCGAGGAACACGCGCTCTGTAATGCTTAAATCAAGCGTTTTAAGCACTTCTATCGCCTTTGCGTTCGACAAATGCCCGTGTCCTTTTGAAATTCGATTTATAAGCTTAAGGGGTCTGCCCGAGTTTTCAAGCATTTTCGGGCAGTAGTTGCTTTCGAGCACGAGCACGTTTGAGCTTTGGGCGAATTCCACGGCCTTTTCGGTGGGGCTGCCGATGTCGGTTATCCACGAAATTGTCTTTTCGCCCGCCGAGATTTTATAGGCGACGGTTTCGCTGGCGTCGTGAGGGACGAGGCAGGTCGAGATTTTCATGCCCTCGAAGCTGAAGGAGCGCCCCCCCGTAAAAACCCCCCATTTTAAGTTTTTTGTGGAGGGGTGCTTGTAGGTGATAAAGTCGTAGGCCACGTCGCTTGCGAAAACCCGCGTGGGGCATTTTTTTGAAAGCGTGTCGAGCGCCTTGCAGTGGTCGGCGTGGTCGTGGGTGATGAAAACCGCGTCGATATTTTCCATTCCCACGCCGTAGGCCGCGAGGGCGTTTTGTATTCTCGAGAAGCTTATGCCCGCGTCGATAAGCATATTTAGGCCGTTTGCCCGCAGGTAGGCGCAGTTGCCGTCGCTCGAGCTTGCCAGGATTGTGAAAAAAATGTCGTTCATTGAAAAAAATTTAAATTTTTTAATTTGCGTAAAAACGCAAAAATTGCAATCTATAAAACGCGATGGACTATTTTTTGATAGACGGCTACAACCTGTGCTTTCGGGCTTTTTACGCGATGCCCGAGCTTTCGCGCTCCGACGGCTTTCCGACGGGCGCCATCCACGCCTTTTTCGCGGGGGTTTTAAAGTTGTCCTCAACGGACGTTCCGCACGCGAGCGCCGTGTTTTTCGACAAGGGCGGCTCAAAATTCCGCCGCGAGATTTTTCCCGAATACAAGGCGAACCGCGCCCAAATGCCCGACGCGCTCCGCATGCAGATTCCCGAAATACAAAAGCTTTGCT
>JAGBOM010000266.1 GCA_017633865.1 Opitutales bacterium | reverse complement strand
TAGTCATAGATGCCTGTCGGCAAGTACGTTTTCCAATACCTCCCCAGGTATCAAGCCCCCGACGGGGGTTTTGGAGTCATAGATGCCTGTCGGCAAGTACGTTTTCCAATACCTGGTTAATCCATAAACGGGGAGCAGAAATCTTGTAGTCATAGATGCCTGTCGGCAAGTACGTTTTCCAATACTAAATTTAATCTGCATAGACGGAGAGGAGGAATAGTCATAGATGCCTGTCGGCAAGTACGTTTTCCAATACCATAAACCGGGTTAGGGGTTAAAATTCGGCGATCGGCGTCATAGATGCCTGTCGGCAAGTACGTTTTCCAATACATCTGGTGAAAATGTTGTCGCTACAGCTAGAAGTATCATAGATGCCTGTCGGCAAGTACGTTTTCCAATATCGTCGCCTCCGACGATCTCCGCGTTATTTTTGAGCTATCATAGATGCCTGTCGGCAAGTACGTTTTCCAATACTTTACGTTCTTATATTGTTAGAATACGCAAGGTTATATAGCGCGTTTGCGTAATATGGCAAGTTTTTTAAGAAATATCTTGCCATTTTTAAGCGCAAAGTTTGCTTATTCTGTATGTTTATGAATATTACTAACATATGCTTTGCGTAATGTTGAGCGTTAAAAAAATATGGCGCTTTCGTATTCGCATGGGGCTTTTTTCCCCATAAAAACGCTCTTTTTTTCGCAGTTCGAACATATTGAATATATCCTTATTGTATCGGTGTCGGCGTTTATTATTTCTTCCATATCGCGGCATACAGATAACAGCTTTTCGGGCTGAAGGCGCAATTCGAATACGGACATTTGCACTCTCAAGCCTATTCCGCATAGGTATTTCGCCAGTTTAGCGCGCCGGCTGTCTCCGTCTTTGCCCGAAGGTATATCGTAGCTGACTATATAGAATGTCATATAAGGCCTAGGCATTTGTAAATCTTATTTTCGCGATCCGCGGCGTATGGTATGAATTCGTCCAGCTTTCTATTATTCGCGGCCGTCCTAAATTTATCAATATCCGCCAATATCGCGCTTCGCGGGCTCTCCATGCCCATATCCTCCTCGCACGAGCTTATCGTATCGTATATTTCCTTCACCAATAATTTTCGCGCGTCAAGCGTCATATAAACGCCGTTGTTTATATGGACGTCTATTTCAAAATCGCCCTCGCTTATTTGCCGCCGATTCAACAATCTCAGCGCGAGTTTATCAGCGTACAGGGCTCTAAACGGTTCGATCATATCCAACGCGAGCGCCGGCTTGCGGTCGTCGACAGAATGCAGGTACCCTATATACGGATCCAATCCCGAAAGTTCTAAATATGTAAGAATTATTTGCGCGATTACCGCGTACGCGTAGGAAAGCAGCGAATTTACAGGATCTTTGGGCGGCCTGCGGTTGCGGCCTTTCCATTCGCAAAAATCGCAGCGAGCCAACGTTCCGAACGCCTCCCAATAAAATTTCGCGCCTATCCCTTCGACACCCATTACGTCGTTTATGCTTTTTGCGTCTTTTAAGGGCTCTCCAAGGCTTAGCAATTTGTTTCTAACGATCTTTAATATGTTGTCGGAATAATTCTTTGCGTACCCTCCCAAAACATGCGCCGAGTTGGCGAGCTTTGCCGCGACAAATCTTTTCGCGAGCTCCAAGCGCAAAGATTGGTCCTCCCGCGCCAATGCTTGGCTTATTCTCGGGGCGGCGTTGTGCTTCCAAACCGGAACCAGGCGCGTTTTTAGGCGCCCGAAATAATCTATGAAAGCCACGGGAATGCCCGTATCCGACATTTTTTCAAGCGCTTTTCTTGATATTTCTACCTTCGGGCCTATAACCAGCTGGTCTATAATTCCCGAAGGCAGTCTCGCGAAAATATGGCCATTATGTTTCAGCGAATAACCGTCTCCGGAAACGCAAATAAGGGTTCCCTCGTTCGTTACGCTTATTAAGGGCATTACTTTCTCTTTAGCGATTCAAACGGGCTTGCGATAAAATCGTCGATTTCTTTCTTATTGCGGAACAGGTAAAGATTTTTGGACACTCTTATTTTTGCCTCTTCCGCTTCCGACACCGTATTATCTTTAGCGTATAAAAATATGCCTTTTGAAAACGCGCCCCCCACCTTTGATGCTATGCTCTCCAGCTTTTGCGCAAAATTGCCTTGCTTGGCGGATTCTTTAATGCATTTACACTCGACTATGAACAAATTTATGCCGTCGGTATACACCACGTCCAGCTCCTGCTTATCGTGAACCCCGCTCTCAATATTTTCGCGCTTCTCTATTTTGCATGAAATTTGTATCTCTTTTATACTGCCGCTTTTTTCCCCGGACTTTTTTAAATTGTTGTACGCGTATTCCTCAAACCATCCTCCCGGGAAAAACGCCTGCATCCGAATATCGCTAATTTTCTTCAACCTTTCGTTTATAATGCGGTCGCCAAGATTAAATTCGGTCGGGAAAAAGTTTTCGGGTAAATCGGGAACTTTCTTTCGCAAAAAGGCTAAGATAGTTTTTCTATCGTTCTTTTTCACATCAAAAATAAAGTTTGAATCCTTTTCGGATATTTTATTTACAAAAAATGAATTATATATCTTATGCAAGAGCGATTCTCTATCCTCTATCATTTTATAGGATTGTTCTTTAAGCGAAACCAAATCCTGGCCGGATAGGTTTTCCGAATTATCCGTGACATAGAAATATTTGCTATCGTATCCGGCTATGTTAAAAAATTCCTCTATGCGCAAAAAATTCGAAATCTGCTCTTTTTTATAATCGTTCGCCATAGTCATTACGCTTCGAGAATTGGTGTCCAAGTAGAGGGGGGTAATATCCGGCGAAAGTTGGTAGACCGCGGCAAACATTGGCTTTGTCCCGCTTGTTACGTTGAAATACAAGTTCTTATATTCGATTCCATATTTTTTTATAACAGCTTTATAATTGTCGACAAGCGCGGGTATATCCAACTCTCCCGCGTTCAGCTCTTCTATTTTTTTCGCGCTAAAGCCGTTCTTGTTTAACGTATGCCGTATATTATTTGCGACGCGCTTTGTTTTTTGCGTGCAAAGCAATATATGCGACACGTCCGCGGGTAAATTTTTCGCGACGAGGTATACGGGGATAGGCTGTTCGCCCACAAGGTGCATGCAAAATTTTTCATTGTTTTTCATAGGGATGTCCTTTTGTTTGTTTCGGCTTTATTATTGTTATGTTTTATTGTTTTTTACAAAAGTTAAAAGAATTGCGGCTTCCCGGTTTTTGGGGCTTTCCGCGCGCGCGTTCCGCTATATATACTTTGAATGTTTCGTTTTTAAGTTTTACGCATTTCGTCTTATATTTGCCGCCCGCGGGTTTTTCCTCGGAAACGTATAAAGAGCTTCCCTTTAGCCTTTCCCGGGCGTTTGCGAGCCATTCTTCCCTTGTATCAAGCAGCAATTCCTCGCAATATATCGAGCCGCAGCCGGATTTTTGTTTGCCGCCAAGCCCTCCAAGAATCAGCCAGGTTTCGACAACGTTTTTAAGCTCTTCCCAACTGTAAAGCGCTCCTTTTTTAAGATTTCTTTCGATTATTGTCAGGGTGAACGAATCCATCTTTGGGGAAACATTGTCTACCCTGAAAATAACTTTGGAGGCGGAGTGTTTTGCGGAATCGCCCGCTCCCAATATTTCGTCGCACAGCTCTTTTTTGCCGAGGGCAGCAAACCACCGGCGAACCATGCCCCTAATAGACGTCTCGCGAATCTCTTTTGCGTTGGTATCAGCGCCGTGCGAAACAATTTCCGTCGTCGAGTTGACTTTATAAACCAGTTTTTTCGTTTCCATAGGGGACTCTATAATTCTATATTTAGACTTTTAGCGACTTCTTCTATTATTTTATAAGCGTCCTTGCCATATTTCTTCCAAGTTTTGAGCTTATTCTTATGATTATTTTTCATAAAGTTAATGAACTCTCTTTGGAGGGTTTCATCTTTCTCTTTCAGTATTTTTGCCTCGTTGGTCAAATCCTCTTTTGTGGGATCGCAGCTTTCCAGCTTCTTTCGATATTTTTCAAGCGTGGAGAGGGTTGCGTCGTTTTCCGCGTCGGGGCGGGCTTTTATTTCTTTTTGGAGGTTTTCGTCAAGGTCTTTGTATTTTTCAAACCATCCAAAGCTTGACGAAGTCTTGGCGCCCAAGCCCGTTTCAAAAGCCATAGCCAAAGCATGTTCGGCGAAGTCTAAAATTTCCCCGGCGGAATGTTTGCATCCCGTTTTTTTAAGCAAAACTTCGTCCGCGGCTATTATAAAAACAAAAATGGATCCCTTTTCCACGCACGGGAAACAAATTATATTGGATTTCCCGTTGCGTTGGGGGGCTATTAGTTCCTTTTTTACGCAGCCGCGCCACATTTTCGCGGCAAAAAACACAACCGCGCCTTTATGCTTTTTTTCGTCGCCGAAAACAATTTGCTTTAGCTCTATATTTTCATCATCCCTCGCCGCGTGCGCCGCCGCCCCCTTTACCGCGCTTCCTTTTATAATCGGATACCCAAAGAGCCTGTCGAGGGAAATACCGGCGTTCTCTATAAGCCCTGAAGAAAGGTCTATTGCCAAACCTTTTTTAAGCTTGCCGGACACTGTTCGGAAGTTCTTGTATTTGGAGTTTTTCAAAACCGCCAAAAAAGACTTTATGCTTTCCTGCGCCGCGCGGAGGGAAGGCTTTTTTGTTGTCAAATTGTCTAAATAAACTTTTTTTGAGTCCTCTTTGTCGACAAGGCCTTTTGCGTTAATATTAAACGCGTATTTGTCCGCGCATAGGGATATGTTCGGAGCGTTTTTAAAGTTATCCGTTTCGATGTCATTTGCGGCGCATGGTTTAGGCATAATTATCCTTTTGTTTTATTCTCCGCCTTTTTTCGCGAACCTTCTGAAAAAGCTCAGCCAGGCGAGGGTTTCCCTAGTCGCCAAGGCGACCTTTCGGCTGTCGCTGTCCAGCATTATTTCCAGGAGGCTTCGTTTTTTGTCGTTTGGGTCAAGGACGGCGACATCCTTGCTTTGCAAGTATTCTTTTATTTTTTCGTAAAGTTTAATTTCGTTCTCGTTCTCCGACGCGGACGCGAACGCGAGAGCTTGTATTAGGCCGCTGTTCATTATGCGCGGGGGAAGCTTTTTCGCGAGCTCGCCCCCGTTTTTCCCGCAATACGTATCTTGCGCCGCCGAAAACGCGCTCTTGGCCCTGATAATATTTAAATTTTTCATGGATTAAGCCTTATTTTGAAATATTGACTATCGAAAATCCCAAGCCCGTGCTTGAATCTCCGCCGAATTGAATCAATGTCGGCTGCCGCACCAAGCCGTTGAATTTGTCCAAATCTCTTTTATCTCCCATTATAAGGCTGTAAAACAGCGTTTCGGAGGGCACGACTTCAAGATTGAACAACGCCCCGTCAACGGCGATTCCGTCGTCGCCGATTCTTACATGTTGTTGGACCGGGCACGCGAATTTTACAAAATAAAACATATCTTCGTCGGAAAGGATAACAAGATGGTCCTTCAAGCTTTTCAATATGGGGTCTTCGGGAATCGCCCCGCCTATTAACTCCGAAATCTTCTGTATGGCCGGATCGTTTTTAGCGGCGAAAGAATATTCCTCCAGTATGATTTTGTTTTTATTCACAAGCTTTTCGGACGCCGCCGCCGTTCCGCTTTCAAAATTCCCGATTTCCAGCCCGGTTTTTTTTGTAAGTGAGAAAAACTTTTTTAGCAA
Source organism: Opitutales bacterium (assembly GCA_017633865.1). GTDB lineage: Bacteria > Verrucomicrobiota > Verrucomicrobiia > Opitutales > Intestinicryptomonadaceae > Intestinicryptomonas. The sequence goes on along the minus strand of JAGBOM010000266.1, from coordinate 4,465 downwards.
AAACGGCGACGTCGCGAACGCATAGCCGTTGTTTAATGATCTTAGAGGGAACAGCAATAAGTTGGCCTCCGTAAACGACAGCAAGCCGGCTTTCGCCCCCGCGTCTTCGGCGGAGTCCGCCCCGCGTCCCCAAAGTTCGGAATTTTCGGCGTTGAAAAGCGCGTCTTTTAATACCCCCTTTATTGCGCTTCCAGGAATTATGGGGCAGTCCGTCGTTCTGTTTCTTTGAACGGGGCTGTCTATTGTGCCTATGTCGTTCCCGCAACCGATATGCAAAGGCGTGCGGGTAAATATGTACATGGTGTTTATTTCTTTTGAACAGTTCATTTTATATAATCCTTTTTCCCTTTTTATTTTAAATAGTCCCAATTTCCGCAAACTCCGATTCCGTATCCCTTTTCGCCGAGGAGCGAGCGTATGTTTTTAATTTCACCCCCGGCGCTTTGCGAAGCCGGATTGGCTCTTTCGCCGTGCCAATTTAGGGCGTCGGCAAGCTTTGAGGCGTCGTCGGGCGTTTCCGCCTCAAGATAGTAGACCGAGCCCGCGGGCACCGCGAAAAGCAGTGGTTTTGAGCCTCTGTAAAATTTATCGTCCTTTTCTTTTTGCCATATCCCGTCTCTCTTGCGCATTATAAAACCGTCCTGCCTGTTTTGGATTTTGTCGCCGCCGGCGGCGTATCCGGATATCGCAATCGGCCTATCGATTTTCGCGCCGACCAAGCGGGCTTTAATAGGCTTGCCCGCTTGAACGCCTTTGGCCCCCAATCTTTCCAGCTTTTTGGCGCCGGGGCCGTCAAGAATGCGGACATTGTTGTTCTCGTCAATCCAGTCGGGGCGCCATGTCTTGTATATGGCGGGGGTTAAGAGGACAAACTTTATCCGTGTGGAGCCGATTTTCCCGCATCTTGGCAAAAAAGGCGAAGAGATTTCCTCCGAGGTAAAATCCGCGCAGCGAGCCTCCCCTCCGAATTTGACGTACGCGTTTTCGGGAAGGCTCCTGCTGAACCTAGCCAAACCGGTAAATCTCGCGTTCTCGTTTAACCGCATTGTGGATTTTGAATAGAATTTTTCGTCCGCGGCCGTTTGCGTAAGGGGGTCTATCGCGATGCCGATGTAGTTTTCCGTGGAGAAAAAATCCGAATTGTTCTTAAAATTCGAGGCGTTCAATTCTTCTTTGTCCAAATATTTTTCAAAACCCGCTTTCGATATAAATCGCCCGAGATTTTTCTTCGTCGGCCTTATTCCATTTGCGGAAATTACGGATAGCCCCGCCGGCAAGTTGGACAAAAAGGCTTCCTCGTTTTTTGTCTCCCGCGGCTCCAAATACAAAACGCGACCGTCGCCGTTCAGCAGAAGATCCTGCGGGGCGTTGAAATATACCTCTCCGCCGTATTCGAAAAACGGCCCCGCTGTCAACAGCGAACCTCGCAGCTTTTCGTTTTCCATATCCGTCAAAACGCTTCTTACCACGCCGTTGAAGGCGTGCGGCAAAGGGATATTGTCGCCGACGCCCCTGAAAGATCCTTCCATCGGGCGCGAATCCCTAAAAAATAAAACGTCCAAGGGTTTTATGTTAATTTTTTGCATATTAAAACCATCCTTCGTTTGTTAAATTGTGGGAGCCTAAGCCTTTGTTTTAAACCACGCTATTATTTGGAAAAGCCCCGCCAGCCATTCGAGCGAAAAATCCAGCCTTTCGCCTCTGTTTTTTTCGGAAATATTCTCCTTGGCGAATTTATATGTATCCCCGTCAAAAATCGCGTTAAAGCTTCTTGCCAGGCTCTGCCGATTTTTTATCGGTTTAGAATTTAAGCAGCTCTCGAATTCCTGTTGGATTAACTCTTTCGGGCAGGGGGCCGCGTCTTTTTCCGATTCGCTACCGAGCGACGCGTATAATTTTAAAACCTTTATAAAATCGTAGGGAAGTTTTGAGGGGACGTCTTCGGACAACATTTTCCCGAAAAATTCAAAGGTTTTTTCTTCTCCGCCTGTTTCCCCCGCGAATTTTACGCCGCAATTTACGGATTCCCCGTTCCGCTTTAAAATATGTATGGCGACGGAATTTCTTCCGTATAAATTTTTCGCGTCCGCCTCGGCCAATCCCGCCTCTTTTATAACGTCCTGAAGCGGCATTTTGCAGTGCCCGATGGCGACGCCGCAGGACGCCTCAAATTTATCCCGCGATATGTTTGACAAATCAATGCCCGCAAAGGCTGCGTGAAGCGATTTCGCGCAGTCTAAAACGGTTTTAACTCCATTGTCTTTGTAGATCGCGGGCGCGAGCGCCAAAACGTCGTCGCCGCCGGCGTAGATTAGCTTTCCCTTAAAATTTTTTATGATCTCTTGCGCGCTTTTGGCGCCGCCGCCCGCAAACGAGCTTAGCGCTTTTGAAAAATTCCCGAGGTAGTCTTTTATATCGCCGCCAGCATTTTTCGCGCCGGAAACCCACTCTCCGATATGGTCGCCGTCGAATTTTATAACGGCGTAATATCCGCGGCTTTTATCCGCGACGCGCCCAAAATCGTCAGAGACGTCCAAGAATGTGTCGTCGTTGTCGGGGTTTGTGTTAGCTATGCTGTATGTAGACGGCATTTTGAAAGCCTCGCTCGCGCCGTAAATCTCGCTTAAGTACAATATGTGCCAAAGCCTTTTTATTAGCGATATGGCGGACATGTTTTCATTGCCGCGCAGCAGGTTTTTGAATTCGTCTACTCTAGAAAGGCTTACGGGGTCTTCGATTACGTTTTCATCTTTGCCGGACAGTCCGTCCTTCTTGTTGAGGCCGCGTTTGGCTTCGCTCGTTTTCGCGCTCCACGACAGCCCGCGGCCATTCTCTAAATAATTCCGGAAAATTCTGGTATTTTTCACCCCTGCGATATATTCGTTCAACCGCCCGTAGTCGGCGCCGAAATCGTCTTTTAGCTCGACCGCGCCCCAGTAAATTTCCAAAAAATTCTCGGTTTGAGCCATAAATTTATTACGGTCTAAATATTTCCCGCATGGGGAATCTTCGCGGATAAATTTTTCGCCCACGCGCGCCAAGACGCGCTTCGCGGCGGCGGAAAGGCCTTCGAGGATTTTTTTAGCGCCTTCGCCGCTTTCGCTTTCAATCCTCAAGAGCAGCTTATTCGGAAGGCTTGGAATAAAGCATTCCTTTTCGATTTGTTTTTTCGCGAAAGAGCCGTTAAACGATTCCGAAAGCAGAGCGTCAAACGGAGAGTCGAACAATTTTAAAATTTTCGGGGCGCAGACGCCATCAGCGTTCGGGAATATTATTGTGTTTTTATCGCTCTCTTTCGCTTTATGGATAATCCCCGCCATTATGTAGCTTAAAAGAAAGGATCCGCTCCATAGGTCTCTGGTTATTTTTGACGCGGCTATAAAATCCTGAACAGGCCCGATTTGGATTGTGGTTAAAAAGTTTTTCTCCATGTCTTTTTGCGTTATATTCTTAAAATGGAACGTTTCGGCATATTTCTTATACGTTTGTTAGATTATCAAATAAGGCTGAGTTTGTCCAGCGTTAAATTATAAATTTCAAAATCAATAATAAACATAAAAGCCCTGCGCCATAAAAAATTTTTTTAACGCAAAAAAGGGGGCGATTTTTTGACTTTCCATCGAGCTATTCCCATTCTATTAGTAGAGCCTTCCATGATAAAATTTCAGACGGCTCAACTTCCTTGTTTATTTCCGGCCTAAACCCGTTTTTGTAATTTGGGGAAAGAATATAGCATTTATTAAACTCCAAATCGCCCCACATCGGCATGTTGTTTCCCGACAGGCGTAGCGGCTTTCGGAAATCCTCTTTCGCGAATTTTACGCCCAAAATATTCTGCGCGGCTTTTTCCGTGTTTGAGTGCCCCCAATACGAGCAAATTCTTTCCGCGTTTTTTAAACTATCCTTTAATGCGTCCAATGGGATCGGGGTTATAACTGCTTTCCTTTTTATGAGAGCCAAAGGGAATGTATTGCCTACAAGTATATTATTGTGTTTCATAAATGTCGTCTTATTCTAATTAGGTTTTTTGCAAGCTCGGAGGCGTTGTAATTTTTTTCGCTCCAATACAAACTTTTTGCGGAAACAGTATATTGCGACTCGGAATAAAATTGTAATTTTGATTGTTGTTCAACGTTGTAAGAATATCGTTTTGTTTTTAGAGGGGATTCAAGCGTATAAAAACGTTCCAATAAAGCTCCGCGGGAGCGAATTTATTATTCTGATTGCAAAATGTAAAAACTATTTCTGCCATTGCGTCGGGGTGAGCGCTGGGCGGTCAGTCGTTTTTGTGAGGTTGGGGAGGTTTATTTTTTGTGAAACAAAAAAGCAAAGCGGCGAGTGCAATTATGAGCCCCGAGTTCACATAGAACTCGGGGCTCTCTTGTTTTATGCACAACGCCCCAAACGACCTACTTTGTCGTTGCCGGAACTCCGAAGTCGCCGAAGGCAATATGTCTAAAAATCT
>JAGBOM010000265.1 GCA_017633865.1 Opitutales bacterium | reverse complement strand
TTGCATTCATTCCAAGCTTTTTTTGACGAAGCAACAAACTTCCGCGCCAAAAGCGCGAAGCCAAAACAAAAGCTATCGCCTAAACGTTCAGAGTTTGTTTTGTTTTAGGCGCATTGATTTTGGATGCAGTTCAAGGCGCAAAAAAATCCCGCGATAGGAGTGTGCTTAAACGCACATGACTATTGCGGGATTTTTGAAGCAACGCAGAAATGCGCCAAAAGCAATCGCCTAAGCCTTCTTCGCGGCGGCCTTCTTGGCAGGCTTCTTGGCCTTGGAAGCCGAAGCCAATTCGTACGCCGCCTGCGCGCCGTGGATGTTCTTCTTCTGAACCCAGGGCATCAAGCCGCGCAAGCGCGAGCCGGTCTTTTCGATAAGGTGCTTTTCGCCGTCGGAAAGGAGCTTCTTGTATTTGGGAAGGCCCGCCTTGTATTCCTTAACCCATTCCTTTGTGAATTTGCCGCTCTGGATCTCCTTAAGGATTTGCTTCATGGCCTTCTTGGTGTCCTTAGTGACAACGCGCGGGCCGCGGGTGATGTCGCCGTACTTCGCGGTTTCGGAAATCGAGAATCTCATGCCGGAAATGCCGCTTTCGACGATGAGGTCGACGATGAGCTTCAATTCGTGGCAGCATTCAAAATACGCCATTTCGGGCTTGTAGCCGGCCTCGACCAAAGTCTCGAAGCCCGACATAATCAGCGCGCTTACGCCGCCGCAAAGAACGGCCTGTTCGCCGAAGAGGTCGGTTTCGGTTTCCTCCTTGAAGGAGGTTTCGATAACGCCCGCGCGCGCTCCGCCTATGCCCTTTGCCCAAGCCAAGGCGATTTTCTTTGCGGCAGCGCCGCCCTGGTAAACCGCGATAAGGCAGGGAACGCCCTTGCCGAGCTTGAACTCTCTGCGGACTTCGTGGCCGGGGCCCTTGGGGGCCACCATGATTACGTTGACGTCCTTGGGAGCCTTGATGAGCTGGAAGTGTATCGCCAAGCCGTGCGTAAACAGCAGGGTTTTGCCCTTGGAAAGGTTCGGGGCGATGTCTTTTTCGTAGATGCCCGCCTGCTTCATGTCGGGGGCGGCAATCATGATGACGTCGGCCTTCTTGACGGCCTCCGCGGTTTCGTAAACTTCAAAGCCGTACTGCTTTGCGGTTTCCACCGACTTGCTTCCGCGGTAGAGGCCGACGATTACTTTGCAGCCGCTGTCTTTCAAAGTGAGCGCATGGGCGTGCCCCTGGGAGCCGAAGCCTATTACAGCCAATGTTTTACCCTTTAAAACGCCCAAGTCGGCGTCTTTTTCGGTGTATACTTTTGCAGGTCTATTTGTGGCCATGATATTTTTTTCCTTTTTAATAGTTTGTTATATTTTAGATTTTAGAAAATGTCAGTCTTCAACCGCCGAGGACTTGCCGCGCTCGAGAGCGACGTTGCCGGTACGCGCCATTTCGATTATGCCAAAGGGCGCAAGCATATTGAAAAACGCCTTTATTTTATTGGGGTTGCCCGTGCACTCGATTATGAGCGACTCGCTTTCGACGTCCACAACCTTGCCCCTGAAAAGATCCACGATTTCCGTGATGTTCGCCCTTGTGGACTGCCCCGCCTTGACCTTTACGAGCACGAGCTCTCTGGCCACGAACGAGGACGTTTGGGAAAAGTCCTTAACCTCCAAAACGTTCACGAATTTTGAAAGCTGTTTTACGCACTGGCTTACGCCGTGCTTGTCGACCTTGACGGTGACGGTGATTCTCGAGAGCTTGCCGTCGTACATGGGGCCGACGTTCAAAGTTTCGATATTAAAGCCTCTTCCGCTAAACATTTCGGCGACTCTGGCC
>JAGBOM010000035.1 GCA_017633865.1 Opitutales bacterium | reverse complement strand
GTATTTAAAATACCGTAGCTAAAATAGAAATGCAACTAATTGATTATAAATCTATTAAGATAATACTTAGCTTGGGCGTTCTAAAAAGCTTATAAAATTAAAAAGACGTCTAATCTCCGCTTTGTTCAAACTATTCAAAGGTTTACAAAGTATTTTTGCCGTTTCTATTTGACATCGGTATTTTAAATACCATGAAAAATAAAATTGAAATATCTGAAGAATTATTGAGGGGAACGGGCGTGTCGGTAGTTGACGCGGCGCGGGTTATAAAGAACATACTGGACTTTTTGCCTAAAGGCTCGAAGCTTACGCCTTTGCAATTTTGCTCAAAAGTTGCGGACTTAGGCAGGAGGCATTTTAGGCTGGCGGAAATGAGTTTTAAGGAGGCTTTTCCGATTTACCTTGAGTCAAAGTCAAGTCTACGCAAAGACAGTTTAAACGACATCAAGTATTTAGGCGCAAAGCTCATAAAAGTATCTTCAAAATTTGCGGGGGTTAATTTTTCCGAGTTTACTGTTTCGGACTGCGAAGAGTGGCTAAACTTAGCCTTTAAAACTCCCTCTATGTTCAACAAAGGCAGGGCATTTTTGCATGCGATTTTTGAATTTGCCCTGCGCAAGAACTGGTGCGAAAAGAACCCGATTAGGCAAATCTCCCGCAAGAAGGTGATAGAAAAAGAGATTCAGCCGCTTACGCTTTCCGAAATCGAGAGTATTTTAACAACGTCGCGTTTGCCGAAATTTAAAGAATGTCTGCCCGCGGCGGCTCTTTTAATTTTTGCGGGAATACGCCCGCGCGAAGTGCGCAGGCTTTGTTGGCGGGATATTGACTTGTCTGAAAACGCGATAACAGTTCGCTCAATTTGCTCAAAAACAGGAGGAGCGCGGCAGGTTGAAATTTGCGCTTCTTTAAGAAAAATTTTAAGCGGAAAAATTCCAACAGACTCTGCCGGCCAAAAAATCTGCCCGAAAAACTGGGCGCAAAAATGGCGGAAGATTCGCGACCTGTCGGGCTTTAAAGGCGTGTGGGTTCAGGACGTTCTGCGCCACACCTACGCAAGCTACTTCGCAAAAAGATTTTCCGACCTCCCCCGCCTCCAGCTAAACATGGGGCACTCAAACCTGTCGCTACTGCGCTCCCGATACCTGAACCTAAGCGGCCTCTCCGCCTCCTCCGCCAAAACTTTTTTCAATTAAATAAGCAGAAGAAAAAGAAAAAAATAGTCTTATTAAAAAAGAAATAAACCAACCCAGAGTTCATCAGGTTTGGACGCAAAAAAAGACTATATTCAAAAACCCTGTGTGCCCGTTTAGGCGCATTGATTTTGGATGCAGAAGCAGGCGCGAGAGCAAAAAAAGTCCGGAATAGAATTTACATTCATTCCGGACTTCTTTTTGCCGAAGCAACGAACTTCTGCGCCAAAAGCAATCGCCTAAAGTTACGAGCCGGGGTGTTCGGCGGGTATTTTTGCGAGTTCGGGCGGAATTTTGTCGGGCTCGTAGGTCGGGAAGGAAAATTCCAAAAGGCTCACGCACTTTACGGGGAACTTCGCCTTGCCCGCAGAGCGGTCAACCAAAACCGCTACCCCCGCGGGTTCGCCCCCGTTTTGGCGGATGATTTCTATGCACTCGTCGACCCTGCCGCCGCGGGTTATTACGTCTTCGACGATCAAAAACCTTTCGCCCTTCGCCATTTTAAAGTTGCGGCGCAAAACAAGCTTTCCGTCCGCCTTTTCGGCAAAGATAAAACGCTTGCGCATCTGCCTTGCAACTTCCTGCCCCAGCACGAGGCCGCCCATTGCGGGCGCCAAAACGGCGTCGTAGTCTGCGGGGTTCAATTTTTTTACGAGCATTTGCACAAGCTCCTCGACCCTGTCAAGGTGCTCGCAAACTCTCGCGCACTGGAAAAAATGCCCGCTGTGAAGCCCGCTTCTTAAGATGAAGTGCCCCTCCATCAACGCCTTTGTTTCCCTAAAAATATTTAAGATTTTTTCGTTTTGAGAGTCCATTTTTTTGCCTTTTTCCCCAAGCTATATTCTTTTGAAAATCCGTCAAGAACGATGTTAAAACTGCTCCTCGACTACAGCGTTTAGGATTTTGCCGGGGGCGCAGTCGGCGCGGATTGCGGTAAAACCTTCGCGGCGCTCGTCCCAAAGCTTCCAGATAAACGCGCGGTCGGTACCGGGAATTTTTATTGAGTTTATTTGCTCGCGCGCGAAAAGTCCGAAGCGCCCCTCGTCTATTGCGGCGGGCAAAATTTCTATTCGCTTTTTGCAGTCGAAAAGAAACATCAGCCAGTGGCTTGAGCCCTCGTACGCCTTTTCGCTTATAATAGAAAAGAGGTGCAAGTCCGAAGCTTCGAGCTCGAGGCCTGTTTCCTCGCGGGTTTCGCGCGCGGCGCACTCGAAGGGGGACTCGCCCAGCCGCATTTCAAGCTTGCCGCCTATCGGCGACCACGCGCCTTTGTTCGGCTCTTTTTTGCGCTCTATTAAAAGGAGCCTGCCCGAGGCGTCCCTCACAAAAACGAGAACTGAAATTTTGAAATCCACCGCGCCTTCCAAAATATCAGTCGAACACGACCGTTTTATTTTTGTATGCCAAAATGCGGTTTTGCAAGTGCCACCTTACTGCGGAGGCGAGCACCGTTCTTTCAAGCTCCCTGCCCTTGCGGATAAGGTCGTCAACGGTGTTTCGGTGGGAGATTGTCGTGACGTCCTGCGCGATAATCGGGCCCTCGTCGAGGTCGGCTGTAGCGTAGTGGGCAGTCGCCCCTATGATTTTCACGCCTCGGCGGTACGCCTGGTGGTAAGGCTTAGCCCCCGCGAAAGCCGGAAGAAAGCTGTGGTGAATGTTGATTACGGGGGCGCCGCAATTTCTCAAAAATTCGGGGCTTAGAATCTGCATGTAGCGCGCCATTACAATCAAGTCGGCGCCGCATTCCCTAAGGATTTCGATTTGCCTTGCCTCGGCGGCCGCCTTGTTTTCGGCGCTGACGCTCACGCAGTAAAATTTAAGCCCGAAGGTTTCGCTTAGGGCGCGCAGTTTTTCGTGGTTTGAAATCACGCAGGAAATGTCGCAGTCAAGCTCGCCCATTCTGACCCTCATAATAAGGTCTATAAAGCAGTGCTCGAATTTCGAGACCATTATCGCGAGCTTCGGCTTTGCCGACGACACGGAAATTTTCAGCTCCATTTCAAGCTCGCCCTCGGCAAGCTTTTTAAAGAGCTCCACTTCCTCGGCGACGCCGCCCGCGGGAACCCACTCCACGCGCTGGAAGAATATTCCGTTTTCGTTGTCGTGATGCTGGTCGGCGTGCAGGATATTGCCGCCCCTTGCGTAAATCCAGCCCGAGACCCTCGCCACGATTCCGGGGCGGTCTTTGCCGTGCATCAGGGCTGTAATTCTTTCCTTTTTGTCCGTAAAAGCTGCCATTTTGCCTATATTTTTAAGTATGGAAAAAAGCACATTTTTTTAGGATTGTCAAGGTCGGCGCGCGCGGATTGCGGGCGGCAAACAGCGGCTTTCAAGACCTCCTCGCGAACGCGAAAGCCCTGACGCTTTTAAACCCCGCCCTTTTTAGGACTTTAGCGCATTCGTTAAGCGTAGCGCCGCTTGTCATGACGTCGTCCAAAACTATGATTTTGGAGTCTTTTGGCAGATTGTTTTTAGCGATTTCAAAAGCGCCTTTAACGTTTTTTGTCCTGTCGTCCTTGTCGAGGGCCGTCTGCGTTTGCGTGAATTTTTTGCGTCGGAGAATTTCGGCTACCGCAATATTTAGATTCGGATTTTGCCGGGCGATTTCGGCGCAGATTTTCGCGCTTTGGTTGTAGCCGCGTTTTCTCATTTTTCTTTTATGAAGCGGCACGGGCGCCAAAACCGCGCCCTTAAAATACTCCGCGAATCCCGCCGACTCCGAAATTATTTTCGCGATGTCGCGGGCGATGTACGGCGCGTTTTTATACTTTAGCTCCCTTACAAGCGCCGCCCCCGCGCCCGAATACTCGCAGGCGACTTTCGCGGCGTCGAAATAGAAATCGGAATTTTCGCACGCCGCGCATCTAAAAACGGGCGCCGCCGCTCCCACCATTTCCGCGCAGCGCAGGCATCTGTTTACAGGCCTTGCAAAGGGCGCGTTTCTGCATTCGGCGCAAAGGTGGCCGTAGCCGTCGTTAGGGTTGCTTTTGCCGCAGTTTACGCAGTGCCTCGGAAATAAAAAATCGAGAGCTCCCCGCAGGAAATTTTGCAAACCGCCCATGAGCATATTATTTGTTTTACAAATTCATAATCCCGATTATTACGTTTTTTATCAAGGCAAAATTATGGTTTCAAAGCTAAAGTTTTTCGCGGCCGCCTTCCTGCTTGCGTGGGTTGGCATCGCGCTTTTTAACGTGGACTGGCAGCGCAAAAACCAAAAAATTTTGAAGGCGCAGACCTTCGAGGAGTTTTGCGCGGAGGACGCCCGCCTAAGCCGCCTTGAAAAGCGCAAAGAACGCGCCTACTGGTTCGAGAAGCCCGAGCTTTACTGCGAAATTTTCAACTACAAAGCCTTCACTCTGCGCCCGAAATACGAGGCGTTAAACCTGCTGGGCTCGGCGAGAATCTACTACCAAAAGTCGTTTCTTGAAAATCTGCAGGCCTCGCGGACGCTGCGCTCCGCGCTTTTTGCCGCGTTTTTCTTGGCGGCGATGCCGCTATTTTGGCGGGCGTTTTTATACTGGTGCGCCGCCCCCTGTTTGGGGAAGTCAAGACCCGTAAAATTCTTTAAAAGCGATTCGGGCGAAGGCGAAAATTCGATAAGAATTTTAGGCGGCGGAGAAAAATCTCTGCCCGTAAAAATCGCGCCGAAAGAAAGCCTGATTGTGGTGTCCGAAAATTTTGTAAGCGGCTATGGGGACGCTCTTTCAAAAAAGATGCGCTGGCTTTTCAGCTGGTCGCACCCCATTATGAGCGTTTTATGCGGGCTGTGCGCCATGAACCGATACGAAAACCCCTCCGGTCATGCCGTTGAAATCGACATAACTTCCGACAATCCCGACGACTATTTTATAGAAATCGAGCTTAAAGACTGCGCGGGGGCTTTCTTTGTGCCTTCGAACATCCGCGCTTTTTCGGACGGGCTGAAAATTTCGTGCAAGTGGAACCTTTTTTCGTTCGCGAGCTTTTGCATGAAGAGGTTTAGATACTACTCGATTAGCGGCAGCGGCAGAATTGTGCTGTGCGCGGCGGGCGGATTCACGCAGAAGGACTCCGCCCAAAAGCCCAACAGGCGCAAGCCCGCATCTTTGGTTTTTTCGAGCGCAAATTTGGACGTGCGCGCGAAAAGAACCGAGCTTTTCTACCCGTACCTGACCGCGCAGACCGACTTGTTCGACATCATAATTCAGGGCGGCGGAAAATTCCTCGTAAAAAACACCTCCGCGCGTGGCGGATTTTTCGAGCGCATAAGCTCGCCCGACTCCCTCTTAAACGTAATCGGCAGGCTTTTCGGCTTTTAGAGCAGGTCTATTTCGGAGTACGACGCCCAGCCGTTTTTCAGGCACTTCATGTCGGTAAGAACGGCCGCGTCGGCGGCAGACGCGTCTATCGCGTACTTGAACTCGAAATTTCCGTCGGGATTTTTTGTGTAGAGCGGGCAAAGCTTCGCCTTTGCGGGAACGCATTTTTTTAAGGGCGTTTCTTCGGAATAGTCCATCGGGAAATTTACGTTAAAAACCCTGCCGAAAGGGATTTTTTGCCCGAGAGAATCCGACACGAATTTTTCCGAAAACGCGCAGGCTTTTTTTAGGATTGCATCGAGCTTTTCGGGCGGCGGCTCGTGCGAGATTCTGCAAATCTCGTAATACTCCGAGGCAAGCTGCATTGAAAAAGCGAAAGCCGGCAAGCCCCAGCCCGCGCCCTCCGCCGCCGCCGCAAAAGTTCCGGAGCTCCACAAAAGCGGCATTGCGATATTTTGCCCGATATTGATTCCCGAAACAACAGCGATTGGCTTTGCGCCATCAAAGAGATGTCCGAGCGCGATATTCACGCAGTCGCTCGGCGTGCCGTTTACGGTAAAGACGCGGACGTTTTTATGCGGGCTTTCAGCCTCTTTTAATTCAAGGGTTTTATGGCGGCTGTAGGAGCGCCCAATCCAGCTTTGCTCGCTGGCGGGCAGCACCGCCGTAATATCCCAAGCCGCCCCCGCAAACGCCTGCAAAAAGCGGCTTAGAAACGGCGAGCCTATGCCGTCGTCATTGCTTATCAGCAGGCGCCGCATTGAGCGGTTCTCCGCGCAGGTATTTGTTCATATAAAACGCCGCCTTCTTCGCCTGCCCCATGGCGCTGATTACAGTAGCCGCGCCGCTTACGACGTCGCCGCCCGCGAACACTCCGGGAATGGAGGTCTGGAGCGTTTCGGGGTCGATTTCAAGCGTGCCTTTTTTAGTGGTTTTGAGGCTCTTGCAGGTCATCGGAATAAGCGGGTTCGGGCGGTTGCCGATTGCCGCCACGATTGCGTCGCACTCGACGACAAATTCGCTGCCGGCGATTTCCCTAACGCCGCGGCGCCCCGAAGCGTCGGGCTCGGTAAGCTCCATCTTTACGCATTCGAGGCCTACGACTCTGCTGTTTTCGTCCGCCAAAACGCGCTTGGGCGCTGTAAGCAGTCGGAAATCAACGCCTTCGGCCTCCGCGTGGTGGACTTCCTCCGCCCTCGCGGGCATTTGCTCGCGCGCCCTGCGGTAAACGAGCACCGATTCCGCGCCCGCCCTGAGCGCGGTTCTGGCGGAGTCCATGGCGACGTTGCCGCCGCCGACAGTCACGATTCTGCGCGCCTTAATAGGCGTCGTGCCAAATTCCGGGAAGCTGTACGCCTTCATCAAATTGAACCTCGTAAGAAATTCGTTTGCGGAAAATACGCCGACGTTGTTTTCGCCGGGAATGCCCATAAAGTTCGGCAGCCCCGCGCCCGAACCTATAAATATGGCGTCAAAGCCGCTTTTTAGAAGCTCGTCGACGGACTCCATTTTGCCGATAAGGTGGTTTAAATGGATTTTTACGCCCAGGGACTTCAGCGTTTCGATTTCGTGCAAAACTATGCTCTTTGGAAGCCGGAACTGCGGAATGCCGTACATCAAAACGCCTCCCGGGAAGTGCAAGCCCTCGAATACCTCGACTTCGTGCCCCGCGAGAGCCATTTCAAGCGCCGCCGTGATGCCCGCCGGGCCGCAGCCTATAATGGCGACTTTCTTGCCGCTTGCGGGCGCTTTTTCGGGGGGATTTTCCAAATTGTTCTCGCGAACATAGTCCGCCGCGAAGCGCTCCAAAGAGCCGATTGCAACAGGCTTGCCCCTGAGCCCCAAAACGCACGAGCCTTCGCACTGCAATTCCTGCGGGCAAACCCTGCCGCAGACCGCCGAAAGCGCGCTTTGCGCCTTGAGCTTGGCGGCCGCCTCCTTGATGTCGCCCCTTGCGATTGAGTCGATAAAATCGGGTATCTTAATATTGACGGGGCACGCCGCCGTGCAGCGCGGCTTGGGGCAGCGCAGGCATCTTGTGGCCTCATCCATGGCGGTTTCGAGAGAGAATCCCAGCGGGACTTCGTCAAAATTTTTCGCGCGCTTTTGCGGGTTTTGCTCCGGCATGGCGTGCCTCGGCAAGCCGGACGCCTTTATTTTTCTTTCAGTATTTTCTGACATTTCAAATACCTTTTCTTTAAATTACTTGTGGCAGGGCGAGCCCAAATGGCGCGGCATCGCGTCGATTTCAAGCATCGAGTACGCCGTTCTGCGCTTTGAAAGCTCCACAAAGTCGACGCCCGCCATGTCGAACATGGGCCCGTCGACGCACGCGAACTTTGTTTCGCCGCCCACGCTTACGCGGCAGGCGCCGCACATGCCCGTGCCGTCAACCATAATCGGGTTGAGCGAGCAAAGCGAAAGCTTCGTGAGGCTTGCGTGGCGCGAGCACTGCATCATCATAAACACGCAGCCTATCGCAACGCACGCGCCGAACTCCGCGCCGCGTTTTGCGTAAACGTCGGAGCAGCCGCCCTTGACGCCTTTTGTGCCGTCGCGCGTAAGCGTGATAAATTCGTCGGAAACTCCCTTAAGCTCGCTTTCAAAGAACAGCATATTTTCCGTCGAAGCCTCAATCGCCGATACGACTTTGGCGCCGAGCTTTTTAAGCTCGCGGGCTATCGGGTAAATCGCGGCTATGCCGTAGCAGCCGCCCAAAAGAAGGACTTTGTCGCCCGCATTGAATTTGGAAAGGTCTACGGGCGTGCCAAGGGGCCCGCTCGCGTTTGCGAGGAAGTCTCCCGCCTTGAGCCTTGCAAGCTCCGAGCTTGAGCGGCCGACCTCTTCCAAAACGAACTGCACCCAGCCCTCTTCGGCGTTCCAGTCGCAAATTGTAAAGGGCGAGCGTTCGCTCTTTTCGTTCGCCATCAAAATCGCGAACTGGCCAGCCTTGGCGTACTTCGCCATTTCGGGGCTCTTGATTTTGAGCGCGTGGAAGTTGGGGGCGAGAAGCTTGTTTTCGAGAACCTCGAAGCCGCCGTTTTTCTTTTCCGCTTCGGGCTTCGGCGTGAAGGGAAGACCGAAGGCTTTCATGTCTTCGACCAAGTCGGCTACAAGATGCCCCATGTACGCTTTCGGAAGCGCGGATTTCGACGTTTTGGGCGATGCGAATTCCGAAGTTTTATGCTGCGATTTTTCAGGCGCAATCCCGAGAATTTCGCAAATTTTTAAGAGCGTTGAGCAAAGATTTTCCTGCCCTTCGAGCTTCTTGATTTTTGCGCCGTCCTCGCCGAAGAGCGCCGCGGCGAAAACAACTTCCGCCCTGCCCTGCGACTTGCTCCTCAAGAAATCCAAATTCGCGAAGTGCGCGATTTTGCCAGCTTCTTCCTCCGTCAAATAGTTGCCGGCGACAAACGCCGCGGAATATTTGCCGTTTTGGATATTCGCCCTAACGCCTTCTGAAAGCGCTGTGGCGTCGAACTTCACAAGCTCCAAATCTCCTCCGAAAGCCGAGGCTATGGCTTTGGCGGCGTCTTTTGAGGCGGGGCATGAAGTTTCGGGAATTGCGATAAGAAGCGCGCCATTGTTGGCCTTGACGATTTCCGCGAATTTCGCGGCGGCTTCTGCGAACTTGGCGGGTATCATTTCGCCGTCTTCGTTTCTTACGTACGGGAAAGCGAGCCTGCCCGCGGCGTTCGATATTTGAACCAAGCCGAATCTGCCGGCGGCGCAAAGCGTGTCGGCGGGGTCGAACGAGACTTTTTCGGCGCCGATAAACCTGCCGTTTTTAACGCGCAAATTGATTTTGCACGCCTGCGGGCAAAGCTGGCAGACGGATTCCACCAAAGAGTCCGCCTTGCCGTACCACTTCGAGTAGCGGTCTGTCAGGCAGCCCGTCGGGCATTCGTCAACGCACGCTCCGCAGAACATGCATTCCTCGAAATTCCAGCTCTTTTCGAAGGCGGAGGCGATTTTCGCGTTCTTGCCCCTGTTTACAATGGCAATCGCGCCGTGGCCATCGTGGACTTTCTCGCAGGTTCTAAAGCAGATGCCGCAAAGCACGCACAAGTTGTGGTCGCGGTCGATAAAGGGGTCGTCGCGCTCGATTTTTTCGAGGCTGTAAAGGTGGGGCAAATTCATTTCGCGCTCGAATTTGCCGAGGCTTACGCTCCTTAAAGTGCAGTCGGAGCGATTCGAGCAGGTTCCGCAGCGGGTGGAAATGCCAGCCTTGGCGGGTTCGGGCTTGATTTTCTCGCACTCCTCGCGGGAGTCGCAGCTAAAGCACGCGGAGGTGTGCCCGCTCATGACAAGCTCGAGCGTGCGGCGCCTTTGGGTGTTGAGCTGCTCGGTGTTGGTGCGAACCACCATGCCGTCGGCGGCGGGCGTGGTGCAGGAAGTGGGAGTTCCCCTTACGCCGTCAATTTCGACCACGCAAAGCCTGCATGCCCCGTAGGGGCTCAACTCTTTATGGGCGCAAAGAGAGGGAATGTAAAGCCCCGCGCTCCTTGCAGCCTGCAAAACGGTCATTCCCTTTTCGGCCTCGATTTTTACGCCGTCTATTGTCAAATTGATTTTTTCCATATCTATATATACACAATTTTTTATTTTTAATCGCGCGAAACCGCCCCAAAGCGGCACGCCTGGTAGCATGCGGAGCAGGATATGCACTTTTCAGGGTCTATCGAGTGCGGCTTTTTGGCCTCGCCGCGCGCGGCTCCCGTCGGGCAGGAGCGCGAGCACATTGTGCAGCCTACGCACTTTTCGGGGTCTATTTTAAAATGCACGAGCTTCGGGCAGACTTTGGCGGGGCATTTTTTGTCTTTTATATGCGCCAAATATTCGTCCTCAAAATGCATTAAAGTTGACAGTATCGGGTTGGGAGCCGTCTGGCCGAGGCCGCAAAGCGACGACTGCTTCATGGTCATGCAGATTTTCTTGAGGCGGTCGATGTCCTCGATTTCG
Source organism: Opitutales bacterium (assembly GCA_017633865.1). GTDB lineage: Bacteria > Verrucomicrobiota > Verrucomicrobiia > Opitutales > Intestinicryptomonadaceae > Intestinicryptomonas. Next base: position 1,029 of record JAGBOM010000035.1, on the reverse strand, counting down.
CCCTTGCCTGAGGTGATTTTTTCCAGAATCGCCAAGGCGTGCTGCGTGCCCATTCTGCAGGGTATGCACTTGCCGCAGGACTCGTTGCCAGTAAAGCCCAGGAAGAACTTTGCGACTTCCACCATGCAGGAGTCCTCGTTCATTACGACCATGCCGCCCGAGCCGATAATCGCGCCAAGCGCCATGAGGGATTCGTAATCGACGGGGGTGTCAAGATGCTCCGCCTTTAGGCAGCCGCCCGAGGGCCCGCCCGCCTGGACCGCCTTGAACTTTTTGCCGTCGGGGCAGCCGCCGCCGATTTTTTCTATAATGTCTCTAAGAGGCGTGCCGATTTCAACTTCGATAAGCCCCGTCCTCGCGATTTTGCCGGCGAGCGAAAATGTCTTGGTGCCCTTGCTCTTTTCTGTGCCGAGCTTCGCGTATTCGGCGCCGCCCTCCCTTAGTATGCTGGCGGTCGCGGCGAGAGTTTCGACATTGTTGATGTTTGTGGGCTTTTTAAAGAGGCCGCTATTTGCGGGGAACGGCGGCTTAGGCCTCGGCATCGCCCTCACGCCCTCGATAGACGCCATAAGCGATGTTTCCTCGCCGCAGACAAACGCGCCCGCGCCCTTTTTAATTTTGATTTCGAAATAGAATCCGTCCTTGTTTTTAAGGATTCCCGCCTCCTCCGCCTGGGCGATTGCGGTTCTTAGGCGCTTAATCGCGAGGGGGTATTCGCTTCTTACATAGATGTAGCCGTAGTGCGCGCCGATTGCCATGCCGGCGATAATCATGCCCTCAAGCACCGAATGGGGGTCGCCCTCCAAAACGGCTCTGTCCATAAACGCGCCGGGGTCGCCTTCGTCGGCGTTGCAGACGAGGTATTTGACGTCGTTTTGCGAGTCCTTTGCGAAGCTCCATTTTACGCCTGTCGGAAATCCCGCGCCGCCGCGGCCGCGAAGACCGCTTTTTTTCATGTCGTCGATTATTCCGTCGGCGCCGAGGCTTATCGCGCGCTCAAGCCCCTTATAGCCGCCGCGCGCCAAGTAG
>JAGBOM010000264.1 GCA_017633865.1 Opitutales bacterium | reverse complement strand
TTTGCGCGCTTTGCTCCGCGGCCGCGGCGGGCTCTTTAACCGCCGCGGAACCGGTTGCGCAAAAGCGGCCGGAATCTTTTGGCGCGGAGAAGAAATCCGCCCCGCCCCCGAACTTTACAGCAATATCCTTAAACTCCGGCAAGACTGAGCTAATCGCCTGCGCCGACAATTTTATTTTGGCTTTGGACGCCGAAACTCTCGAAAAAAAATTCGCGCTTTACGACAACATAATAGGCAAAATAAATTCCGCCTGCGCCGCGGGCGATTTTATATACCTTTCGGGCGGCAACTATTGCGGCGGCAGGATTTTCCGCCTCAACGCGAAAACCCGCGGGCTCGACACTTTAAAGGAATTTTCGGACGAGGTCCTTTCGATGTCGGTCTCGAAAGACGGCGAGCTTCTCGCGGCCTCCTGCGCCGACGGCACTCTTTTCGCGCTTAGCCTTGCGGACGGCAAGACCGTTTTCGAGGGGAAAATATCGGGCGCAAAAGTGCTGTCTGCGGCGTTTACGCAAAATTCGCAAGGCCTAATCTGCGCCTGCTCCGACGGCAAAATATTATTGAGAAACAGGGGCGACTCCTTCTCTTCCGACGCGAAAACGATTTTCTTTGAATACGCGCCGAGGCAAATCCTGCCCTTCGGCTCGAAAGAAGCCTTCTGCATGATTTCCGGATACTGCGACTCCGCGAAATTCTACGTTGTCGACCAGTTCTCAAACCGCCACATAAAAAGCGCCTATCTTGACGATTTTAGCCCCGCAAAAATCGCCCCGCTTCAAAGAAGGGGGCTGACGATTTGCCCGCAAACGGGCGGCTCGATTATTTTGCTTAGAAATTCTTTTGCGGACGCGAAAGCGGCTGAATTCGCCCCCTGCCCCTCCCCGATAAACGACGTTTGCGAAGCCCCCAACGGAGTGTTCTCGGCGGGGGAAAGCGGCGGGATTTTCTTCCACTCAAACAGCGGCGAGCTCGCCTGCGGCGCCCAAATTTTATCAAAAGAAAGCGCCCCGTATTTTAGATGGTGCGCCGATTTTATTTGCGCGGGCTCTCCCGAAGCCGCGGAAAGCCCCGAGTTTTTAAAGATAAAGGCGGGCGGCAAGGCCGGGGCAAGCGCAGAAGACATAACTTCAAAAATACTGTATAAAACGAATTTCAAGCGCGCGCAGCGCGAAAGCGCGAAAAAAAGAGCGCGAAAAAATCCCTCCAAAAAAAACAAAAACGGCAAGACTTTAAACGATAAATCCAAATGAAAAAATTTGTCATGTTCCCGCTTTTAATCGCGGCGTGCCCTCTTGCGGCAAAACCGCCGTCGGTAATGTTCGCCTACCCCGCGGGGGCGCGGGCGGGCGAAAGCGTGAAGGTGAAAATCGGCGCTCTCGACGCCGACGGCGCAAAGGCTGTTTCTGTAAGCTCGCCCAATTCCTCCGCGAAAATTTTAAGCATTTCGCCCATGCCCAAAGACAGGCTCAAAGCCGCCGCCGACAGAAACGAGGCCGCGGGAATGAAGTTTGTGGAGACGGAAATTTCGATTTCAAAAGACGCCCCCGAAGGCTTTTGCGACCTGCGCCTTTCAAGCCCCGAGGGGGCGTCGACGAGGTATTTTTTCGAGGTGTCGAACCTGCCCGAAATTATGGAGGCGGAGCCGAATTCCGATTTGAAAACCGCGCAGGCCGTCAAAAAAACGCCCGTTATAATTAACGGGCAAATTTACGAGGGCGACATCGACTGCTTCAAGTTTTCGCTTAAAAAAGGCAAGACCTACGTTTTTGAAATCAAGGCGCGCGCCATACGCCCCTACCTTGCCGACGCCGTTCCCGGGTGGTTCCAGGCGACGCTCCGCCTGAAAAACTCGAAGGGCGAATCGGTCGCGTTCGCCGACGACTTCCAAAACTCGCCCGACCCCGTCTTAATCTACACTCCCGAATCCGACGGCGACTACGTTATCGAAGTTCAGGACTCGCTTTTCAGGGGGCGCGACGATTTTGTGTACAGGCTGAAAGCGGGAATTTTGCCCTACATCGAGGCGATATACCCCTGCGGCGGCAGCGCCTCAAGCGGCGCGCAAGTCGAGCTTATAGGCGTAAATTTGCCCTCCAAAAAAGCGGCGGTCGCAAAAGCAAAAAACGGCGAAAAATTCAGGGACTTTTCCGTTTCAGACAAATCGCTAAAATCAAACAGCGTAAAATTCGCCTTCGGGGATTTCCCCGAAAGCGAGCTTGCGGCCTCCAACGCCGCGCCCGCGGAATTCTCCGAAATACCGCAAACCTTTAACGGCGTAATCCGCGCGCCCTACGAAAAGCGGTACGTAAAATTCAAGGCGGAAAAAGGCGAGGAGCTTGTTTTTGAAACGCTGTCCGCGCGCCTCGGCTACCCTTGCGACACAAAGCTTACCGTTTACAGGCTTCCGCAGATGCAGAAAATCGCCTCGAACGACGACTTTGACGACAAAACCTTCGGGCTTGTAACCGCCCAGCTCGACTCCCGCCTAATCCACAAATTCAAGGACGGCGGCGACTACCTTCTAAAGCTTGAGGAGGCGCAAAACCGCGGCGGCGCGGACTTCGTTTTCAGGCTGAAAATCTCGAAGCCCGAAAAGGGCGTGTCGCTCATGGCGAGCCCCTCCAACCCGCAAATCGCGCTCGGCAACTTCGCCCCGATAAAAATCACCGCCATAAAATCCGGCGGCTGGGACGGCGAAATAGAGGTGTTCGCGAAAGACCTCCCGCAGGGCTTCAGCGCGAAAAAATGCGTAATCGAGCCCAAAAGCGACTCCGCCGTTTTGATGATTTCGGCGGCCGCCGGCGCGCCGCAAAAGCCGATAATCCCGAAATTCTACGCCACTGCGAAAGTCGGCGAAAAGACGATTGAGCTGCCCGTCGCCGCCAGCGAGGAGCTTACGCAGGCGTTTTTCATAGCGCATTCGCTGCCGATACAAAACGTCGAAATGTCGGTGCTGCCGCAGGCGCCGTTTACGCTCGAATGGGGCGATCTTCCCGAGCTTCCCATAAGCCTCGGCGCGGGCAACACAATAGAGCTCGACGTAAAAATAAAGCGGCAAAGAGCGTTCAAGGGCAAGGTGAGAATCGGGGCCTACCGCTGGGCGCGCGGCATGCAAATCCTCCCCAAAAGCGTCGAGCCCGACGAGGACGAATTTACGATACAGCTTAAGGCGAACGGCGGCGCAATCGGGATTATTAAAGACGACATCCTGCCCACCGGATACCTGCGCGACGGCGGCAAAAACTACATATTCTGCCTGCCGCCAATCCCATATGTCGTACACGGGAAAGTCGTCACAAAATTTAACAGCAAATAAGAATTATACAAAAGCCCTCTTTCGAAACAAAAAAATTTTTATGAAAAATTTTTTTAAGCGCACGCGGATTTGCGCCCTATCAATCTTCGCCCTCGCGCCGGTTTCCGCGCTTTTGGCAAAAGATAATGTCGACTACATAAACCCGATTATCGGAGCCTCCACATCCTCCCGCGCGGCGCGTTCGGGGCACGGGCTGGGCAAGACATTCCCGGGGGCGGCCACGCCCTTCGGCCTCGTGCAGCTCAGCCCCGACACGATAACAGGCGGCGACAACGGCCCCGGATACTCATGGCACCACTCGACGATAGAGGGGTTCAGCTTTACCCATATGTCGGGCATAGGCTGGTACGGGGACTTCGGCAACCTTTTGGTAATGCCGACAACGGGAGAGCTGCGCACCTGCAAAGGACTGCCGCCCGCGGGCGACCTGCGCGTTCCTAACCCCGAAAACAAACAAATAAAGGGCTGGCGCTCCAAATTCTCTCACGAGACCGAAACCGCCAAGGCGGGCTACTACGCCGCGCGCCTTGACGACTACGATATTTTTGTCGAGCTTGCCGCCGCGCCGAGAGCGGGAATTATCAGAATGGAATTTCCCAAAAGCGAAAAATCGAGAATACAGATAGACTTGTCGCGCCGCATAGGAGGCTCGAGCAGCGAGCAGTTTGTGGAAAAGGCAAACGGCAACGCAATACGCGGCTGGATGAAATGCCCGAGCTCGCACGGCGGCTGGGGCAACGGCGCGGGCGGGGCGAACTACACTTTGTATTTCTACGCGCA
>JAGBOM010000263.1 GCA_017633865.1 Opitutales bacterium | reverse complement strand
TTTCCGTCTGCAAAATTTCCGAGGCGCGGCATTCGCGCAGTTTTGCGACCACGTACTTCATTTCGTAAGGCGAAAGAAACTGGCCCTTTTTCACGTTTACGGTTTTGCCCGTAGAGGCCGCGGCCTTGAGCAAATCTGTCTGCCTGCACAAAAAAGCGGGAATCTGCAAGGCGTCGCAAACTTCGCCAACGGCCTTGCACTGGCTTGTTTCGTGGACGTCCGTAATTGTTTTCAGTCCGAAGGCGCATCCTACTTTTTGCAGTATTTTAAGGCCCTCCTCCAAGCCGGTTCCGCGAGGGCTTTTAACGCTCGTGCGGTTTGCCTTGTCGAAGCTGCCCTTGAAAACAAAGGCTACTTCGTCTTTATACTTGCCCGCCAAGGCTGCGATTTTTTCGGCGACAGCCATGCTTAGGCTTTCGCATTCGAGGCTGCACGGCCCCGCTATCAGAAGCATTTTGTTTTTTTCGTAAATCATATTCCGGCGAATTTTAAAATTTTTGCGCGGCTAAAGTGGACGAGCCTTTTGCCCTCGTAGTTTTCATCGGCAAAAAATTCCTTTAAAGACATTTCAAAGTCGGGCAAAATGTTTTTTTTGGCAAGCTCCTCCTCCAAATCGCCGCCTTTAAAGTAAATTACTCCGTTTTCGAGGTTTCCGCTTTTGCCCGGCCTCAGGGCTTTTTTTACGAATCCGAAAAATTTGGGAAGGGCGCAGACGGAGCGGCCTGTGGCGTAGTCGAAAGTTTCCTTGATTTCCTCAATCCTGCCCTTTTTTGCAACGGCGTTTTCAAGGCCGAGAATTTTGGCCATTCTTTTTACGGCCTCCATTTTTTTTCCGACGCCGTCGAGCATGAAAATTTCGCAGTCCGGCCAAGCGGCCGCCATCACAAGGCCGGGAAGACCGCCGCCGCTGCCCACGTCAACAATTTTAGCTCCCCTATTCGGCTTTAAAAACTTTGTTATAGACAGGCAAAAAGCCACGTGCCTGTAGGCGATATCCTCCTCGTCCTTCCTCGATACAAGGTTAATTTTGGAGTTTTCCCCCCCCAAAATTTCCGCAAAGCGAAAGAGCTTTTCGCGGACTTGAGCTTCAAGTTCGGGAAACTTTGAAAAAACCTCTTCCGAAGATCGCACGATAAATTTTTTAGCCAAAAATTTCTTCTTTTGAAAAGAAATTCGATATTTCGCGCTCGGCGGACTCCGCCGAATCGGAGGCGTGGCAAACGTTCACGCGCATGTCGGTTCCGAAATCGCCCCTGATTGTGCCCTTGGGGGCTTTGGAGGAATCTGTGGGCCCGAGCATTTCGCGCGCTTTTGCGATGGCGTTTTCGCGCTCAAGCACGGCCACTATCACGTTTCCGCTTTGCATAAAGTCCGCAAGCGGCGGAAAGAACGGCTTTTCGATATGGTCGCAATAATGCCTCTTTAAAATATCCATATTTAGGCGGGACATTTTGCAGGCAATCAGGTTGAACCCGTTTTTAAGGAATCTGTCCAAAACTTCGCCCTCCACTTTTTTCGCGACGCAGTCCGGCTTAAAGATTATTAAAGTTCTTTCCATAAATATAGGCTGTAGATTATTTAAGGCTTTATTTTCCAATGCCGCATAAAAGTTTTCAAGTATATTTTAACGCTTTTTTCCTTTAACGGAGGCTTTGTTAATAAGATGTAAATTGCATGAAACTAATCCGAAAAAATTTTACAATAAGCCTGCGTTTTTTTTAAAACCCTCTTATTTCTTAAAAGTTTTAGACAAAAACCTCTTTTTACAAATTTTTGTAAGTTTTTGATTATTAAAAAATTAAAAACTTATTAACTTATCGCCTTTAAATAATAAAGAAATAGGAGGAATTTAAATTTTTTATCTATATAATCTAAAAATGTAAGCATTAAAATTTTTGCCTTTTGCGCAAAGGTTTTGGCAAAGTTTGCTATTGCTTTAAGGAAAATTCCAAAAGGATCCTTTACCGTTTTTAGAATAAAAATTTTCCTTTTTATTCTTAATTAAGATTTTTTTCAAAGAGCGAACCGGAACGGTTATGGCAAAAAAAAACGCGCCGTTAAAGACGCGTTTAAAAGTTTCAAGAATCTTAGATTAGCGGTTTTCGTAGCGCTGTCTAAGCATATTGTTGAAGGCGGAAATCTTGCGCTTGCGGCGCTTGACTTCGCAGGGCTTTTCAAAGTAGCGCTTCTGGCGGACGTCGCGGATGATGCCCTCGCGGTCGATCTTCTTCTTGAGACGACGCAGAGCCTTTTCCATAGCTTCACCTTTGCGCATTCTTACTTCTACCGGCATGCTTTTTCACCACCTTTCAACTTTTTTCAAATGTAAAAACCTTTCCTATTTTTAAGAAAAGGAAGTTTATAATCCTCCAAAATTTTTGGCGCGTCAAGCATATAAGAAAAAAATTAAAATTTTGGCGGTATTTGAAAAATTGTTGTTGCATAGAGGCGCGTTTTTAATGATTAGATATTTCCCGAGCATATGAAATACATCTTTATTACAGGAGGCGTTGTGTCGTCGCTGGGCAAGGGTTTGACTTCCGGAGCGCTCGGAGCCCTGCTCGAAACAAGGGGTTTGAAAGTAAGAATACAAAAGTTCGATCCCTATTTGAATGTGGATCCTGGCACGATGAGCCCTTTCCAGCACGGCGAAGTTTACGTTTTGGACGACGGGGCGGAAACCGACTTGGATTTGGGCCATTACGAAAGATTCACCAGCGGCGTTTTAAACCGCTTTAACAATTTGACTTCCGGACAGGTTTACGAATCCATAATACAAAAGGAGCGCCGCGGCGACTACCTTGGCAAAACCGTGCAGGTGATTCCGCACGTCACAAACGAAATAAAGGCGCGCCTTTACGATTCGAGCAAAGACTGCGACGTTCTAATAACCGAGCTTGGCGGAACAACGGGCGACATCGAGGGCTTGCCGTTTTTGGAGGCTTTGCGCCAGTTCTCTTTGGAGGTCGGCAAGGAAAACGTGCTTTTTATACACGTGACGCTGATTCCGTATTTGAAGGCGGCCGGCGAGCTCAAAACTAAGCCGTCGCAGCAAAGCGTGGCAAAACTGCGCGAGATAGGCATTCAGCCCGACATTTTGGTTTGCCGCACCGAGCACCCAATCACGCAGGAGATGCGCCAAAAGCTTTCGATGTTCTGCAATATCGAGCCTAACGCCGTAATTGAGGAGCAGGACGTAAAGCATTCGATATACGAGCTTCCGTCGGTTTTGGCAAGCGAGGGCATGGACGAGCTTGTGGTTAAAAAACTGCATATTGCCGCCAAGCCGAGCGATATGTCTAAATGGAACGACATTGTAAACAAAATTCTGTTCCCCAAAGACAATGTTAAAATAGCCGTTGTCGGCAAATATATAGACCTTCAGGACGCCTACAAATCGATATACGAATCGCTCGCGCACGCGGGAATCGGCAACAACTGCAAAGTGGAGGTAAAGAGGGTCGACTCCGAAGACATCGAAAGGGACGGAGCCGAAAAGTTCCTTGAAGGCGTAAACGGAATACTCATTCCCGGCGGTTTCGGAGACCGCGGCATAGAGGGCAAAATCGCCGCCGCGAAATACGCCCGCGAAAACAAAATCCCGTACTTTGGAATATGCCTGGGCATGCAGATTTTGGTGATAGAATTCGCCCGCAACGTTCTGGGGCTCGAAGGCGCGAACTCAATGGAGTTTAACGAGAAAACCTCCCACCCGGTAATTTCGATGATGGAAGAGCAGAAAAAGCTCACCGAAAAGGGCGCTACCATGCGCCTCGGCGCCTACGACTGCGAGCTTTCAGAAGGGAGCAAAGCCTTCAAGGCCTACAATAAAAAGCAAATCAGCGAGCGCCACCGCCACCGCTTTGAATTCAACAACGCCTACCGCGACAAGCTTGTGGAAGCAGGCCTTGTTGTTGGCGGCGTAAACAAGAAGCGCGACCTTGTCGAAATTTCGGAAGTGGGAGGGCACCCGTGGATGCTCGGCGTGCAGTTCCACCCCGAATTCAAATCGAAGCCAATCGCCCCGCACCCGCTTTTTATGGATTTTATAAAGGCGGCGGTGGAATATTCCAAAGCTCAAAAGTAGGGTTTTTTGAAATTGAAAAAAAGAAAGAGCGGACATTTTTTTGTACCGCTCTTTTTTTGCTAAAATTTTTTGGAGGGTTTCAGCCCGCCGACTATTTTTTTACCGCCCAAAACGGCGGGCGAAGAAACTCTTAGGCCTCGTCTTTTTTTTCGATAATTTCGGCGAGGCACTCAACTATCCTGCGCGGGCTTAGTTTTGAAACCGTTATTTTAAGGTTTTGCGCGGGCAGAAAAACGCTTTCGCCGCTTTCGGGGAAGCGCCCCAAAATTTGCGTTACAAGCCCGCCGAATGTGGAAACCTCGTCGTTTTCAAAATCTATGTCGAGAGCGTCCTCTACATTGTGTATGGGGGCGAGCCCCGAAATTTTGTAGGTGTTTTTGCCCGTTCTAAGTATGGACTCGTCGGGGCTGTCGTTATTGTCGGCCTTGATGCGCCCCACAATCTCCTCCAAAATTCCGCCGAGGGTAAGCAGGCCTATAATGCCGCCGAATTCGTCTTCGACTATCGCCATGTGAAGCTCGCTTTTGCGCAGTTTTGAGAGGGCTCCTATGATGCCGTCGTTATGCTTTACGCGGAAAATTCCGCGCGTAATTTTGCGGAAATTTACGCCGCCGGTTTCCATGCTTCTAAACACGTCCATCACGTGCACTACGCCGAGGCAGTTGTCCAGGCTTTTGTCGCACAAAGGGTAGCGGGTGTGGCCGTACTTGCGCATAATTTCGAGATTTTCGGACTCGGTGTTTTCGGTGTCCAAATACTTTACCGCGCTGCGGGGCACCATGACGTCGGAAATTTCAAGCTCGTTTAGCCTGATTGAATTTCGGACGAGTTTTTTGGTGTATGGGCTCAGGGTTTTTGGGGAGTCGTCCTCCTCGGCGCGGAGCTTTACCAAAACGTCGATATGGTCGAAAGAGCCTTCGTCCTCCAAAGAGTATTTGGAGAATATTTTTTCGTAAACCTTGCGCGCCGCCGCCTCGAAAACGTATGTGGCCAAATAGAAAACGAAAAACGGCTTTGAGCACGCTTTAAGCGTTTTGATGGGCTTTTTTGTGGCGAATGCCGCTACGGGCAAATCGCAAAAAACGTAGTTGAAAAAAAGCAGAGCCAAGACAACAGCGAGGGCGAGCTCGAAAGAACCCTTAAAATCGGGAGCCTTGTTAAGGATGCAAAGCAGCGCGTAAAAGAAGTAATAGACGGCGATAAATTCCGCCGACAAAAAGAACTTCGCCCCCAATGTGGCGAAAGAGCCGACTTTTTGGGAGTTCTCCACAAATTTTTGCTCGCGCGCGGAGAGGCTTTTTTTGCCGTCGTCGTCGAAATTTTCAAACCTCAAAGACGCCACCGCGTACGACATGGCTACAAGCATGAGGTTCGCCGCAAAAAAAAGCGCCGCGGCTAATCCCGAAAGAATCAAGTCTAACGCCGAAAATTCCATTAGATTTACCGCGCTAGATTAAGCGCGCAAACTCCTCTAAAAATCTGTCGTTTTGCCCGGGCGTGCCGATGGTGATTCTAAGCCAGTCCGGAAGGCCGTAGCCGACGTTAGGGCGCACGATTACGCCCGCTTTTTGCAGGGCGTCGAACTTGCCGAGGGCGTTTTCAACTTTAACCATAATAAAGTTTCCGCCTTCGGAAATGTACTCCACGCCGAGCTCGTCAAACTTCTTTTCGATTTGCCTGCGGCCGAGTTTGTTTACGCGGCGGCTTCTTTCGTAAAACTCCTTGTCGTCAAGCGCGGCGATTGCGGCGGCCTGCGCGATAGAGTTTAAGTTGAAGGGCTCGCGCACGCGGTTTATGAAAGAGGCGATTTCCTCGCCGCAGTAGGCGTAGCCCGCGCGCAGCCCCGCAAGGCCGTAGATTTTTGAAAAGGTTTTTAGCCCTATTACGTTTCTGCCCTCGGCTATGAGAGGGCGAATGTCGACGGGGTCGTCCTGAAAGTCGCTGTAGGCTTCGTCGTAGCAGAAGATGACATGCTCGGGCAGGGCGCGGACAAAGTCGAAAATTTCGTCTTTTGTGGCGACTGTGCCCGTCGGGTTGTTCGGGTTTGCGACAAACACGAGCTTTGTATGCTCGTCAACCGCGTCCAAAAGCATGGAGAAGTCGTACCTAAGCCCGGGCATGGGAACCTCTTTGCACTGCGCCCCCATTAAGAGGGTCGAGAGCTTGTAAACGATGAAGCTTTGCGCGCCGAACACGGAGTTGTCCTCCGGGTTTAAAAACGTGTGCGCTATAAGCTCTATAACCTCGTTTGAGCCGTTTCCGAAAACGAGCTGCTTGGGGCTTAGCCCCATGACTTCCGAAACCTTCATGCCGATTTCGTAGCAGCCGCTGTCGGGATAGTAGTTTAGGGAGCCGAGAGCCTTCCTCGCCGCCTCCACGCCCATGGGGCAGGGGCCGAGGGGGTTTTCGTTCGACGCCATCTTTAAAATGTTGTCGGGATCGAGCCCGAACTCCCTTGCGACGTGTTCAATGGGCTTGCCCGCCTGGTAAACCGGCTGCGACAAAACCGAAGGCCTTGCTAATTTTTCGATTTTCATTTGATAAATTATTATCGACGGCATTTTATTATTTGCAAGAAAAGATAATTTCGCCGATACTTTTTGATTATGCAGATAATTTGTACAGGCGCGACCGGCCTTGTGGGCTACAACTTCGTTATGGCGGCGGTCAAGCGCGGGCACAATGTTCTCGCCCTGAGCGAAACCTTCGACTTCCCGCAAACTAAAGGCGTTGAAAGCCTCAAGGCCGACCTGGCCGACAAGGGCAAAATCGAGCGCGTGGTTCTCGACAGGTTTCCGGACGCAATCGTAAACTGCGCGGCAATCTCGAGCCCAGCGGTTGTCGACAAGAACGCGGAGCTTGCCCATAAAATAAACGTCGAGCTTCCCGAAAGGCTCGCGCAGCTTGCAAACCACATAAGCGCGCGCATCATACACCTTTCAAGCGACATGGTTTTCGACGGCGCGAAAGCCCCCTACAAAAACACCGACATGCCGTTTCCGGACACGCTTTACGGCACCACCAAGCTCATGGCCGAAAAGGCGGTTTTAAAGCACGCCGCCCCGCTTTCGGTTGTGCTTAGAATTAGCCACGTTTGCGGAATGGGGCTAAAACAAAACCGCTCCTTTAACGAAAAGCTTTTTATCGCCATGAAAGACGGCAAAAAGCTCCGCCTCGCGGGCAACGACGTAAAATGCTTCGAGCCCGCAAGCAGGGTGGGCGAGCTTATCGTTGAGCTTTTGGAGCGCCCGAACATAAGCGGAATACACCACTACTGCGGGCTCGACGCCCTCTCGCGCTACGCCGCCGCAGCCGAAATTTGCAGGCATTTTTCTTTGGAGCCCGAAAAGTTTTTGGTTAGGGAGGATTTGCCCGAGGCGAAGAATTTGGCGCTTGACATGTCGGGCCTTGCAAGCCGCATAAAAACGCCCGCCGTCCCGTTTAGCGAAACCCTGCTTGAAATGCGCGTGCCCGACTCTTGCCTCGAGTGGTACGAGCGCGAAACGGGCTTAAAACAAATAAAAAGATACAAACTTTAAAATTATGGGATTCATAAAAGACATGTTTAAGGGCTGCGCCGCGTCAATGGCGGGCTGCGGCTGCGCCACTGTTGCGGCGATAGTTCTAATTGCGGCCTTGTCCGCGGTTTTCAATTCGGGCGAAGGCTCGAAGAGAGCCGAAAAGGGCGATTCCGACTCCGGCTCTCCGCGCGTTTTGGTGGTAGACCTTTCAACCCCGATAGTCGAAAAGCCGAGCGGCGGCATAGAAAACATCTTTGCGGGAGGCGCGCAAATCGGCTTTTACGATTTTATAAGCGCAATAAAACGCGCCAAGACCGACAAAAAAATCTCCGCCATTTTAATAACGGGCGAATTTTCAGGCGGGGCGGGCGCGGAGCAAATTTGGGAAATTTCCAAGGCGCTGAAGGATTTTAAAACCGCCAAGCCCGTAGTCGCGTATCTTGAAAACCCGGAGCTCGGCGAGTACTATTTGGCAAGCTGCGCCACAAAAATTTACATCGCCCCGATGGGCGAATTCGAGTTCAAGGGAATTTCGATAAAAAACGTGTTTATCGGCAACGCCCTCAAAAAGTACGGCGTGGACGCGCAGGTAATCAAGGCCGGCAAATACAAGAGCTTCGGCGAGATTTTTGTGTCGGACAAAATGTCGGAGGAAAGCCGGCAAAACATCTCGCAAATCGCGGATTCGCTTTGGAAAAACATCGTTTTGGAAATTTCGCAAAACAGAAACCTCCCCGCCGAAAAACTGCGCAAAATCGCCTCCGAAACCCCGGTTATGAGCGCGGAAAAAGCCAAGGAGCTCGGGTTTTTCGACGGGGTTCTCCCGCGGGACGTCCTTATAGAAAACCTCTGCCCCGACGGCAATTTCGACGAAGAGCTGGGGAGCTTCCCCCAAAAATCGATGTACGACTACGCCGTAAGGGAGCCTAAATCCAAAATCTTCGGCGGCTTCGAGTATCCGAACGCCGTGGCGATAGTTTATCTCGACGGAACGATAGTCGACGAAGGCGAGCGCGGGCGCGACATTTCCCGCCGCGACTACTGCCCGCTTTTGCGCGAATTGCGGGACGACGACTCCGTAAAAGCGGTAATCCTGCGCATAAATTCGGGCGGCGGCAGCGCCTTTGCAAGCGAGCAAATCCGCCGCGAAGTGGAGCTTCTCGCGGCCGAAAAGCCCGTAATCGCCTCGTTTGCCGACACCGCCGCAAGCGGAGCCTACTGGATTGCAAGCTCGTGCCCGCGCATATTCGCCGGCGAAAACTGCATTACGGGCTCGATAGGCGTTTTCGGTGTGAGCTTTTCGGCGGGCAAGCTCGCGAACGATTTCGGCATAACTTTCGACGGGGTTAAAACGGAAAAATTCGCGGACATGGGCGGGCTTTCCCGCCCCCTGAACGCCGAGGAGCTCGCGATTGTCCAAGAATCCGTGGACTTTGCCTACAAAAGATTTTTGGGCCTCGTAAGCTCCGGCAGAAAAATTCCCCTGCCCGAAGTCGAAACCCTCGCGGAGGGCAAAGTTTACGCCGCCTCCGACGCCCTCAGGCTGCGCCTAATAGACTCCGTCTCAACCCTTGACGAAATCGTAGAAAAGGCGAAGCGCGACGTTAAAAAAGAAAGCGGCGCAAAGCGCGTGGAGGTTCGGCAGTACCCGCGGCCGGCGACGCTCTCGGATTTATTCATGTCTTTCGAGAAATTCGAGGAGCCGTTCGTAAAGGCCGCGCGCGGCAAATTTCTGCCCGCCGCCGTTAACGAAATTCCGCAAAAAGAGAAGGCCGTTAAACGCCTAAAAAACTCCGCAAAATCCCAAACAATGGCCGAAATGCCCTTTATTTTGGAGGTTTTAAACTAACCCCATTCCAATCCGAAACTCTCGAAAAATCCGAATAAAAAAAGTCTTATAAAAATAAGAAAAATAAACCGCCAAGGGTTCGTTTTGTTTAGGCGCGCAGTCTTAAAGCGGATTTCATAAAACGTTGTGTACCCGTTTAGGCGCATTGATTTTGGATGAAGTTCAAGGCGCAAAAAAATCCTGCGATAGGAGTGTGCTTTGCACATGACTATTGCAGGATTTTTGCAGCAACGCCGAAATTCGCCAAAATCAATCGCCTAAACTAATAGCGGTAGATTTCAGACTTGTACGGCCCCTCAACCTTCACGCCGATGTAGTCTGCCTGTTCCTGCGTAAGCTTCGTAAGGTGCGCGCCTATGCGCTCCAAATGCAGGCGGGCGACTTCCTCGTCCAAATATTTCGGGAGCGTGTAAACCTTGTTTTCGTAAACGTCGCGGTTGTTCCAAAGGTCCATCTGCGCGAGCGTCTGGTTCGTAAAGGAGTTGCTCATTACAAACGACGGGTGCCCCGTGGCGCAGCCCAAGTTTACAAGCCTGCCCTCGGCGAGCAGATAGATTGAATGGCCGTCGGGGAAGGTGTACTTGTCAACCTGCGGCTTGATGTTCGTGCGCTTTATGCCCTTGTAGTTTTCGAGCTTGTGGACCTCGATTTCGTTGTCGAAATGCCCGATGTTGCAGACTATGGCCTGGTCGCGCATTTTCTCCATGTGCTCGATTGTGATGATTTTGCAGTTGCCGGTTGTGGTGACGTATATGTCGGCAACGCCCAAAGTTTCCTCCACAGTTACAACGCGATAGCCCTCCATTGCGGCCTGAAGCGCGCAGATGGGGTCGATTTCAGTAACGAGAATCGTCGCGCCCAAGCCTTTTAGCGCCTGGACGCAGCCCTTGCCGACGTCGCCGTAGCCGCAAACAACGGCAACCTTGCCCGCCACCATGACGTCGGTCGCGCGCTTGATTCCGTCAACCAAAGACTCGCGGCAGCCGTAGAGGTTGTCGAACTTGCCCTTTGTGACGGAGTCGTTTACGTTGATTGCCGGGAAGAGCAGCTTGCCGCTTTCGTAGCGCTGGTAGAGGCGGTGCACGCCCGTTGTGGTTTCTTCGGAAACGCCGCGGACTTCCGCAACAACTTTGTGCCAGTGGTTTTTGTCTTCGGCGTAAACCTTTTTAAGAAGAGCCTTGATGACGCTCTCCTCCTCGCTTGCGGAGGGGGAGTCGACCCATTTGTCGCCCTCCTCAAGCTCGTAGCCCTTGTGGATTAGGAGGGTTGCGTCGCCGCCGTCGTCGACAATCAGCCGGGGGCCGAGGCCGTTAGGCCAAGTCAGAGCCTTGTAGGTGCAGTCCCAGTATTCGGTCAGACTTTCGCCCTTCCAGGCGAATACGGGGGTGCCGCCTTTTGCGATTGCGGCGGCGGCGTGGTTCTGCGTCGAGAAGATGTTGCAGCTTGCCCAGCGCACGTCCGCGCCGAGAGCCTTGAGCGTTTCGATAAGAACCGCCGTTTGAATCGTCATGTGCAGGCTGCCGCTAATCCTTACTCCGTTTAGGGGCTTGGAGGGCGCGTACTTTTTGCGCACAGCCATAAGGCCGGGCATTTCGTGCTCGGCGATGTCGATTTCCTTTCTGCCGAAATCCGCAAGGCTTATGTCGGCAACCTTGAAGTCTGTAAATTCCGCCATTATTTTAGGCCCTTAACCGCTTTTTTGAGCGCGTCAACCTTGTTTGTCTGCTCCCAGGGGAGGTCGGGCTTTGTGAAGTGCCCGTAGTTTGTGGTTTTTTTGTAAATCGGGGCGAGGAGCTTCAGCTGCGAGATGATGTCGGCAGGCTTGAACGAAAACACTTTCTTTACCGCCGCAACCAGGGCTTCCTCCGAAACCTTGCCCGTTCCGAACGTGTCGATAGCGATGCTTAAGGGGTCGGGATAGCCTATCGCGTAGGCCACTTCTATTTCGCAGGAGTCCGCCAAGCCCGCGGCTACAATGTTCTTCGCGACCCATCTGCACATGTACGCCGCCGAGCGGTCAACCTTTGAGGGGTCTTTGCCCGAGAACGCGCCGCCGCCGTGGCGGCCCATTCCGCCGTAGGTGTCGACTATGATTTTTCTGCCGGTAAGCCCGGAGTCCCCCTGCGGGCCGCCGACAACGAACTTGCCCGTCGGGTTTACCAAAAACTGGGTTTTGGAGTCTATAAACTTTTTCGGCAGAACCTTCTTTATCACCTTTTCGACGATGTATTTTTCGATGGCGCCGTGCTCGGCGTCGGCGGAGTGCTGGGTTGAGACCACCACGTTTTCAATGCGGGAGGGCTTGCCGTTTTTGTACTCGACCGCGACTTGGCTTTTGCAGTCGGGGCGCAGCCATTTCGGGCCCTTGCCGCTTTTGCGCTGGCGGGCGAGCTCGGTCAGGATTCTGTGCGCGAACATTACGGGGGCGGGCATGAGCTCGGGCGTTTCGTTTGTGGCGTAGCCGAACATTATGCCCTGGTCGCCCGCGCCTTGCTCGGAGGTCTTTTTGCCCTTCGCCTTGCGGGCGTCCACGCCCTGGGCGATGTCCGGAGACTGCTTTGTGAGGAGGTTCGTCAAAAAGATTTTGTCGGCGTGGAAGACGTCGTCGTCGTTTACATAGCCGATTTCGCGGACGGCGTTTCGGACGATTTTTTCGTAGTCGAGCTTCGCCTTAGTGGTGATTTCTCCGGCGATTACGACGCAGTTGCTCTTTACGAGCGTTTCGCAGGCGACGCGGCTGAACTTGTCCTGCTCGAGGCAGGCGTCGAGTATGCTGTCGGAGATGTAGTCGGCTACTTTGTCGGGGTGGCCTTCGCCGACCGATTCTGATGAGAATGCGTAGTTTTTCATAACTTGCTTAATATATTATATGGCGGTAAATTCCAACACAGGCGCATCGCGCTGTCAAGCCTAAGCGGGGAGGGCTATTTTTGCCTGGCGGACTCCGCGAGGGTCTCCTCAAAGCCGAGCCCCGTGAATTTTTTTATGTCCGCGAATGTTTTAAACATGGCAGCGAACATTATCGCTATGCACGGCGCGAAAACCGCGATGTATGAAACCCACGTCATTTGTCCGACCTGCGCGTTGAATTCCGCGGCGCTCGCGCCCTCGGTAAAGATGCTGCGCGCCAAAAAGAACTGTATGGCCGCGCTTGCGAAGAACGAAAGCGAAATTAAAAGCGTCGAAATTTTAAACGTTCTTTCAAGCGCTTCCGACCGTTTTTTTTCGGCGAGGATTTTCGAGATTTTTTCCACGTCGAAAATCGCGGGCGTAAAGAACAGGACTTTTGCGAGGGGCTTTTTTGTAAGCGCGCTAACGCATACGCAAACGCCTAAAAGCGCGGGGATTCCCGCCTCCTTTGCGATAATCCACTCCCTCGAAAGCTCGAAAAGCCCTATTGTGCCCGTAAGCAGGACGTTCAAAAGCCCGAATATAGAAAAGATGTTCCACTTCCCGCGCTTAATCAAGTCTGCGGCGCCGTAGAAAATCGGGAATGCGAGCGCGGCAAGAAAGAGGGCTATAGGCGGTATTTGCCCCTCCGCGGCAAGCCCGATTTTAACGAGGAGCTTTTCGCCCTTGGTTAAAATCAGCGCGGGCAAAACGATGTTTAAAACAAGATTCGCAAAAAACCCGTCTTTTTGCTTTTGCTTTGGCTGCGCCATGCTATTTTTCCGCAATTTTTCTTGAGGCGAACATGATGAGCTCGCCCTTTTCCGCGAGTTTTTCGAGAGAGTCGAAGCCCTTTATTTTCGAGAGCTTTTCGATATTTCTTTTTTTGGCGATTAAAAACACCCTCTTTTCGGCGAGCGTTTTTTCAAGCTCCGAAAATTTCACGATTCTGCCCCCGATTCTTTTGGGCTCGCGCATCAGGCCGAAAGACTGCTCGTTGGGCACATCGTCCAAAACGCTGATAAATTCGCCGAGCCAGACGGGGAGGTCTTGAACTTCGTTGTAGCAGTAGGCCGCGAGAACCGTGTCGCCGGGCTTGCCGGCGGCTTTTATGATGTTTGCGAAGTCCCGAGAGTCCGCGCGCTGCACGTTTTTGGCAATCGGGTTAAAGAGGAAAAGGAACGCCCCAAGCGTCGCAAAAATCGTTATGCAGGCGGGCTTGGCTCTGTTTTTGCGCGTAAAATAAAACAGCAGAACGCTTCCCGCCAAAAATATGACAGCCGCCGCCGCAAACGAGGGCGCGGCCGCCGCCCCGTAAAGAAGCTTGCCCTTCGCGCTCAAAACCATGTACGCGACAAAAATCGCGACGCTTGCCAAAACGCCGAGGCTCGCCAAAACCAAGCGTTCGGCCCTTGTCTTTTCGCCGTTGTCCCAAACGCGGCTTAGCCACGCCCCCACAATAGCCGCGAGCGCCGGATAAATCGGGATTATGTAGGGCACGAGCTTTGATTTTGAAATCGAGAAAAAGAGGATTATAAAAGCCGCCCAAATCGCGAAAAACAAAATATTTGATTTTTCCCTATTAACGAATTGGGATTCCTTTTTCGCGCAGTTTGCGGCGATTCTCGGCAGGAACGCAACCCACGGGATAAACCCTACCGGCGCAAGGACAAAGAAGAACCAGAATGGCTGGTAGCGGTGGCTCGTCTCGGCGTCGAGATAGCGCAAGAAGTGCTCGTTTATAAAGTAGTACCACGCAAAGCCCTGGCCTTCGGGATTTTTTGAGAACAGCCCTGCGGCGTTTTCGTAGGCGGGGTTTTGAACCGCCGCCAAAACGTGCCATGGCGCGGCTATCAAAAAGAAAACCGCAACGCCCAATGTCCACGCCAAAACGTCGCTTTTTGTAAAGCTTTTTATTGATTTAACGGGCGTTAGGGCAAGGTATATAAAAATCGCGGCAAAAGGCAGGACAATGCCAATCAAGCCCTTTGTAAGGCACGCCAAAGCGCAGAAAACGAACATCAAAACCCAAAGCCAAAATCGCTTTTTTGTGTTCGGATTTTGGTTGTACGCCACAATAAACGAAAATAGCGCCCCCGAAATAAAGACGGAAACGGTCATGTCGAGCGTAACAATGTTGCCGAGCGCGAAATAAAATAGGCTCGTTAAAAGCGCGGCCGAAGCCAGCAGCCCCGCGCGCCTTCCGAAAAGCGAGCCTGCCGCCCAGTAGGTCAGGGCGATTCCCAAAACCGCCATCAGCGAGTTCGCAAGCCTGAGCGAAAACGTGTTTACGCCGAAAGCCTTGATTGCGCCCGCCTGCATCCAGTAGAACATCGGGGGCTTGTAGAAGTATTGAAGGTCGTTTAAACGCGGCGTTACGTAGTCGGCGGAGGCGGCCATTTCTCGCGGGATTTCCGAATATCTGCCCTCGTCGGGGTTGGCAAGAGGCCGCGAGAACGACAGCGCCAAAAACATTACGGCCGAAATTATCGAAACCAGGACAATGTCCTTAAAAAACCTTTTAAAATCGCTTGAGCTTTCCATGTCTAAAAAATTTTTTTACCTCAAAATCCAGACGAGAAGCCCCGCCAAGACGAATGTCGCCAAAAGCCACAGGATTCTCGCCGCCCAGTATCTTTTGAGAAAGTCCTCGTAGCTTATGTCTATTTTGTTGCGGTAGTCGGAGAAGTATTCATCCTTGTCCCGAAGCAAAAACCTGATATTGGGTATCAGCGATAAAAACAGGAAAACCCAAAGGATTACAGAAAAGACAAAATTCGCGTCGTTATTGTTGTTCATTTTAATAAAAAAACCGCTTATAGTTAAAACGAAGCGCGGGCGTTTGTACACAAAAAAACGCGGGGCGAAAACCCCGCGCTTTGAAAATTCCGCAAAATGCGCGCTATACGTTCTGGGCGATCATGGCGTCGGCAACCTTCTTGAAGCCGGCGATGTTCGCGCCGTTTACAAGATTGCGCGGGGTGCCGTACTCTTCGGCGGCCTCGGAGGCGTTCTTGTGGATTGCGCGCATGATGTTGTGGAGCCTTTCGTCGACTTCCTCCCTCGTCCAGGAGAGGCGTATCGCGTTCTGCGACATTTCGAGGCCGGAGGTCGCAACGCCGCCGGCGTTCGCGGCCTTGGCGGGGCCGAAATGTATGCCGCTTTCAACGTAAAGCTGGATAGCCTCGTTGGTGGAGGGCATATTCGCGCCTTCCGAAACGCACATGCAGCCGTTGGCAAGAAGAGCCTTGGCGTCGGCAAGCTCGATTTCGTTTTGGGTTGCGGAGGGCATGGCGATGTCGGCCTTGGTCGCGCCCCAGGGGCGTTTGCCTTCGTAGTACTTGGCGCCGGCGAACTTCTTGGCGTATTCGCTAATTCTGCCGCGCTTGTTGTTCTTCAAGTCCATCACGAAGGCGAGCTTTTCGGCGTCGATGCCGTCTTCGTCGATGATTGCGCCGTTGGAGTCGGACATCGAAAGAACCTTCGCGCCGTTTTGAATGAGCTTTTCAACCGTGTACTGCGCGACGTTGCCCGAGCCCGAAACGAGCACTCTTTTGCCTTCGAGCGAGTCGTTCTTGGTGGCGAGCATTTCCTGGCAGAAGTAGACGTTGCCGTAGCCGGTGGCTTCCGGGCGGATTAGCGAGCCGCCCCAGGCGAGGCCCTTGCCCGTCAAAACGCTGTCGTAGGAGTTTATCACCCTCTTGTACTGGCCGAACAAAAAGCCGATTTCGCGGCCGCCGACGCCGATGTCGCCCGCGGGAACGTCGACATTTTCGCCGATGTGGCGGCAAAGCTCCGTCATAAAGCTGCGGCAGAAGGAGCGCACTTCGTTGTCGCTCTTGCCTTTGGGGTCGAAGTTGGAGCCGCCCTTGCCGCCGCCCATGGGCAGGGTTGTGAGGGAGTTCTTGAACACCTTCTCGAAGCCGAGGAACTTGAGTATGCTCAAATTTACGGACGGGTGGAAGCGCAGGCCGCCCTTGTAGGGGCCGATTGCGCTGTTGAACTGCACGCGGTAGCCCTGGTTGATGTGCTGGACGCCCTTGTCGTCAAACCACGGAACCTGGAACATTATGATTCTTTCGGGAACAACCATTCTTTCGAGAATCAAGTTGTCTTCGTATTTCTTGTCTTTTTCGAGGACGAGGCTTAGCGAGGATAGAACCTCTTTGGTGGCCTGCAGGAATTCCTTTTCCCACGGCTGCTTTTTGTTCAGGTCTTCGAGAACTCTTGCTACATAACTATTCATAGTGCTTTGCTTTTGTTGATTTTAAAAAAATTTTCAGGCGTTGAGGCCTTTTTCGGGTCAACTTTTTTATTAAGACTTTAGTTAGTCAAAAATTTTTTTTGAAAAAGCACAAAATAGTCGCAATTTATTACATTTTTGTAATTTTTTGCGCCAAAAATGTCGCAAATTTTTTGTTTTAAGGCCGATTTTCACGATAACTGCGCGAAATTTTTTATAATGCAAAAGCAAAACTTCTGAAAATCCGAACACGCCAAAAAATAATCCCGAAAGAAACCCCGAATCAAATCTTCGGAAACAACAAAACAACCCAGCCAATAATCCAGAAAGAAAACTTTAGAAACAAAAAAATATGTTGAAAAACGCCGAGAAAGAATAAAAACTCTAAATCTAAAGGGGCTTTAATAATGCAGCATAAAGGATTGATTTATACGATATGCGGGGTTTTTGTAATCGCCTGCATGGCCGCGCTTGTGGCGTTTAGCCTGGACAGGCGCGACAGGGTTGCTCTTATAAACTCGTCGCCCGCGGGGGCGGAGGTTTATATAAACGGCAAATACGCGGGGCTAACGCCGCTGGAGCTTCCAGCGCCGTTTTTAAATTTCGACAACAAAGGCGGGCGCAAAAGCCTTTTGAGGTTTGTAGAGGCCTATTCCGACGGCATCTTGCTGCGCGCCCCGAAAAACCCGAAAGGGGACGTCATCACTTTTAAAACGGCGGGCGGCGGGGCTGTCCCGACTATTTTTGAAAAGGCCGCGACGCCTTCGCCCCTTCCCGAAAAAGTCGGCGCGAAATTCGATTTTTTAATCATAAGCCCCGATTCCGACACCATTACCGCGGTTTTTGAAAGAAAAAAAATTCCCGACATGGGCGAGGCCGTAAAAATGAATTCCGAAATCTACGCCTTTAAAAACGGCGACGAGGAGGCCTCCGTAGCGGAGCTTTCCGAATTTAAGGCTTTTAAGATAAGGCCGAGGGGCATGGTTGTCGCCTCTGTTTTGGCTCCCGCAAAAGCGTCGGGGGCGGCTTTAAAAACCCAGCCGAAAGCCAAGGCCGCAAGCCCCGAAACTAAAAACGATTTAAGCGCGCTCGATTTTAAGCCGCTTGAAAACTCCGCAAAATAATTTATGAAAACGATTTTGCTGCTCGCCGCCGCGGCTCTTGCGGCCATTCCTTTCAGCCTTCATGCGGAGCGCTCCAAAGAGCCCGTTGTAATAACGAAGTGCCGCAGCTTTTCCGCCCGCAACGACGACCAAAGCAAAATCGCCCTGGCGGGCAAGTTTAGGCGGGAAAACTCCCAACGCCCCTGCGGCGATTGCGACGACATTAACGACGTCTGCAAAAACACCCTTTTGGAGGTTTCGGGCGACGGGTTCGAAACCGTGTTCAAGCTTAGGGCACACTATCCAGACGGCAGGTTTTACGATTATTTTATAAAGATTGCCGCCCCGAAAAACCCCTTTGCGGAGGACGCCGAGCTGTGGGCGTCTTCAAGCGCGGACTTCGGCGCCTCAACCTACGCGGTGGCGGTTTCCGACTCTGAAAAGGAGGGCTTTTACGAAATTTTTAGAGCCGCCGAAGGCGCGGAGGCTCTCGCGAAAAATCTTCTTGATGCCTTTGCCGCAAAGGGCGACATTTCAAAGCTGACTTCGGCGCAAAAGCTTGCCGCGCAAAAGACGGAGCTTGAGAGGGCGCGGATATTGGAGGCGCTTTCGGGTGTCTGCGGCGGGGGCAGCGCCTCCGAATTCGCCGCCTCCGAGGAATGGTTCAACCCAAAAATCCGCGCCGAAAAATACGCGGAGCTTAGGGCGAAATTTTTGGACAACAAAAAGCCCGCGCAGTGATTCTTGCGCGGGGCTCTCCCGATTGGCTTTTTTCTATTTTGCCGCGGCTATTTTTTTGGGAGCGGGTATTTTTTGTCGATATATACCTGCAAAGACGGCAGAACGTCGGGCTCAAGCCCGCCTATGTTTCTGACGTTCTTATAGCCCATTGAGTCGAGAATCTGCTTGGCCTTGCTTGCGCGTATGCCGCGTCTGCAATACACGACGATTTTCGCGTTTTTATCGATTCTGTCCACAAGGATTTGCTCGGAGATGGAGTCGACGGGCATATTGAGCGCTCCCTTAATATGGGACTCTTGGTATTCGGCGGGCGTGCGCGCGTCTATAATGAAATCGGCGTCGAAGGCCTCGAGCGCGTCTTGGGCGTTGTAGCGGCTTTCGTCGAAGCTTTGGCAGGCGGCGAAGGCCAATACGGAAAAAAGAATGGGAATAAATTTTAGAATTTTCATAGGTCAGCTTAAATCGTACGGGTCTATATCTAAGAGTTCTTGCACCTCTTCGTCAAATTTAAAGTTTTGCTTTATTTTTGCGATTTCGCGAGCCATGGCGGCGACGGACGCGCCGAAATACCAGATTTGCCAGCGGTAAAAGTCTTCAACCCTTTCAATCGGGGCGGGAATGGGCCCCCTGATTTGCGCGATTTTGCCCAGCGTTGGCTCGGCGGCGAGCGCCCACTGCTCGGTGTAGTATTCGAGCTTTTGCAGGCTTTTGGATTTGAAGATATGGCGGATAAGCTTTGTTGCGGGCGGGTAGTTATACTCGATTCTGTTTGCGAGCTCCTCCTCCAAGAACGACTCCATGTCGGCGGACTTCGCGTACTGGATTGGCGGAGCCTCGGGGTTGCGGGTCTGGATTATCACTTCGCCGCGTTCCGAGCCCCTGCCGGCGCGGCCGGCAACCTGCACAAGCAGCTGGTAGGTGCGCTCGGCGGCGCGGAAGTCTGGCATATTTAGGCTAATGTCGGCGTTGAGAACCCCCACAAGCGTGACGCGCGGAAAGTCGAGCCCCTTTGCTATCATTTGCGTGCCGATTAGAATGTCGAGCGAGCCGTGGCGGAATTCGCTTAAAATTCTGCGGTAGTCGTCTTTGCGCTTCATGGTGTCGGCGTCCATTCTGCCGATTTTGGCGTCGGGCAGGATTGCGCGGACGATTTCCTCTATCTTTTGCGTGCCGAAGCTTTTCCAAGAAGCGTTTTTGGAGCCGCATTTCGGGCACCTGTCGGGGGCGCGCTTTTGGAATCCGCACATGTGGCACTTTACGATATTCTCGTTTTTGTGCCACGTCATCGAAACCGCGCAGTGCGGGCACTCCTCTATCGCGCCGCAGTCGGGGCACTCGAAAATTTTTGAGTAGCCGCGGCGGTTTAAAAACAGAATCGCCTGCTCGCGCTTCGATATTTTTTCGATTAGCGAATTTACGAGCATGTTAGAGAGCAGGGCGCCCGGCTTTTCGTAGCGCATGTCGAGGATTTTGATTTTCGGAAGGGTCGCGTTGTCGGCGCGGTTTTTGATTTTGCTTATCGTGTATTTTTTTTGGCGGACGTTGAAAAGCGTCTCCAAAGATGGCGTGGCCGATCCCAAAACGCAGGCGCCCCCCGCGAGGCTCGCGCGCATTACGGCGAGGTC
>JAGBOM010000262.1 GCA_017633865.1 Opitutales bacterium | reverse complement strand
GCGGTCGTGCCAGAAAACGTAAAGGCCGTTCAAGCCGTTTTGGGAAAGGAGCGCGTCGGCGGCCAGAACGTCTCCGGAACATATCACTCCCCTGTAAGAGCCGCGCTCGAGGCCCAGCTTTTTGAATTCGTCAAAAGAAAGGACGGGAACGCCGCATATTTTTTTGGCAGTCTTTTCTTCGCCCGGCAAAAGAACCAAATAAGGAATGTTCACGCGGCTTTTGTAATACGAAAGGCAGGCGGAAAAAAGCGCGCCGTCTCCAAAAAGAACGACAGGCTCCTTTATGCGTCCGGGATTTTTTAGGCCGCCAAAGCGGGCTTTCCAAACGCCGTAAGGAGCGTTTGTGTCGTAGAAGCCGTGACGCATTTTTCTTTCGTTGACGCCCGGCGGGCAAAGGAAGTCTTGTCCATAGCGCTTTTCCAAAAGGCTCTTCCAACCGCAAGGAACGTCAAGGACAACGCCTTCAAAATTCATTTTTACAGTCTTGGCAAAGTCGGCGGCGTCAAAGTAGATGTTGCCGTCCAGGCTGCCGTTCCGGTAATGCGTGTAAATTGAAAGTTTTGTCGTGGAATCGCCGGACGCGGCGCAAGAGTCAAAGGCCGAGGCGATTTCTTTGCGCTTCAAAAGCTTTCCCAAATATTTGTAAGACTTCCACTTCAAGAGCCGCATGTCGGCGAAGTCCCTTAAAATGCCGGAGGAATAAGCGTACAAAAGCCTTTGATAAAAGCGGAGCTTTTTTAGCTTGCGTTTTTCATCCGCGGGCTTTGAAAAAGTCTTGTCAATCGGAAAAATGTCAATCGAAATTCCTTCGCAGCAGCCGGCCCACCAGTTTTGAGGATGAATCGCGGTTGTTTGGACATTTCTCAGCTTTGCGTAGCCGCCAAAAAAGCAGTCGTCGCTTTGCGTAGTTTGAAGAAAATATTTTCCGGAAAATTCCGCGCCCAAAGAAAGCAATTTGTCGTAATCTTCGCGCGGAAGGCCCACGTCGATGTCGTCGTCTCCGTCAATGAAGGAACCGCCGCGCATTAGGCCCAGCAAAGTTCCGTAGATTGGATAAAGCTTCAATCCGTGAGACTGGCAAACTTGGGCAAGGGTTTTGAGCAAGTCGACTTGAATTTTTTTGACAGATTGAATTTTTTGCCAGTCTTGGTCGCGCGCGTCCTGAGCAAAAAACGGAATGTCATTTAGGCGAACCCACTTGCTGTCCAAAAGCGGCGGACGGAAGAAGCCGCACTTTTTATAGGCCGCCCAATCACAGTCGCGCTCGTCCGCCAAAGAGCCGCCGGCCGTCGCGACTTCAAGCAGGCAAAGGCCGTTTCCAAAGGGGTCGTGGATTTTTGTCTCAAAAGAGCCTGAAGTGCGGAGGAACAAAAGGGCCTCGCGGCATTTTGTGGCCGGAAGCGAAAGGAATAGAGTTCCGCCGTCCTTTAGGGAATCCAGCGCGGGCGAAAGCATGTTGTTGAATTCCGAAAGGCCTTGCAAGGACCAACCGTCCTGGCCCTCCAAATTTACAAGCGCGTAGTCAAAGGCCGCGCGCAGGCTTT
>JAGBOM010000261.1 GCA_017633865.1 Opitutales bacterium | reverse complement strand
TAAAAAAAAGACGGCAATGTCGAGTATGTTAAATACACTCCATCGCCGTCTTTTTTTTGCTCCTTGTTCTGCATCCAAAATCAATGCGCCTAAAAAAGCGGATTCTAGATGATTTTTCTATTTTTTAATAGTCTTATTAAGATAAAAAATAAGACCGTTCTGAGTTCGTTTGTTTTGGCGAGCGATTTTGGATGCGGAAGCAGTCGCAAGGAATAAAAAAGCTTGGAATAGAATTTACATTCATTCCAAGCTTTTTTTGACGAAGCAACGAACTTACGCGCCAAAAGCGCGAAGCCAAAAACAAAAGCAATCGCTTTAATCTTTGAATTTAGAGACGAGATCCGTGATAGTGCTTTTCGCGTCGCCGTATAGCATGCGCGTGTTCGGCGCGTAAAATAGCGTGTTTACCAGCCCCGAGAAGCCCGCGCCCTGCCCGCGCTTTAGGCAGAACACCGTCTTTGCCTTGTACGCCTCGATAATCGGCATGCCGTAAATCGGGCTCGACTTGTCCTGCGCGGCGGCGGGGTTTACAACGTCGTTTGCGCCGATTACTATTGCAACGTCAACATTTTCCATAATCGGGTTTACGTCCTGCATTTCGCAGAGCTGCTCGTAGGGGACGTCGGCCTCGGCCAGAAGCACGTTCATGTGCCCGGGCATTCTGCCCGCGACGGGGTGGATTGCAAAGCGCACTTCCGCGCCCTTTTCCTCGAGGATTGCGGCAAGCTCCTTTACGGCGTGCTGCGCCTGCGCGACCGCCATGCCGTAGCCGGGAATAAATACGACGTTTTGCGCGGCCTCCAAGACGAAGTAGGCGTCGTCCGCCGAGATGGGCTTCATCTCGCCCTTTATTTCCCCGCCCGCTTTGGAGGCTTTCGCGCCGAAGCCCGAGAATAGGACGTTGTAAAGGGTTCTGTTCATGGCCTTGCACATGATTACGGAAAGTATTACGCCGCTTGCGCCCACAAGGCAGCCCGCCACAATCAGGACGTTGTTTTGGATTACAAATCCCGCAGCCGAGGCCGCAAGCCCCGAAAAGCTGTTTAATAGCGAGATGACCACGGGCATGTCGCCGCCGCCTATGGGCATGACCGCCGCAACGCCAAGCAGCATCGAAAGCGCGATGCCCGCAATCAGGCAGTTGTGCGCGCATTTGTATTCGCCCGCAAAAACGAATGCTGCGGAGGCGGCGACGCACAATATCGCGACGAACGCGTTAAGCAGCTTCTGCCCCGCGAACACTTTCGCCTTGCCGGAGATTTTGCCCGAGAGCTTGCCCCATGCGTAAATCGAGCCCGTAAAGGTAATGCCGCCGATAAGAACCGCGAGGATTGTCGCTGTTTTGTAGAAATAGAGGTTGTCGACGGGCGTTCCCTTGTTGGGGAAGTACTGGAAGTCCGCCCAGCCGACCAGAAGCGAAGCCAGGCCGCCGAAGCCGTTTAAGAGGGCGACCATTTCTGGCATGGAGGTCATCTTTACGAATTTTGCCGCCGCCCAGCCGATTGCGGAGCCGATGGCAATGCCGCCTATTATAAGCGCCCACATCGCAGCTCCCGCGCCGAGAATTTGCCTGTCCAAAAGCGTCGCTAAAACCGCCACGAGCATGCCGACCGAGGAAAGCAGATTGCCGCGCCTTGCGGTGTCGGCCTTGCCGAGCATCTTTATGCCGAAAATAAAAAGTATGGCGGAAATTATATAGACTATATTTATGACGGAAGCGTTCATCTTATTTGCCTTCCTTCTTTGACTTGAACATGGCGAGCATTCTGTTTGTCACCAAGTATCCGCCGACCACGTTTATAGTGGCGAGCACGAGGGCGGCGAATCCGATTGCGGTTGCGATGTTGTCGTTTTTGGTGGCGCCCGTCGCGATGATTGCGCCTACGATTGTTATGCCGCTAATGGCGTTTGAGCCGCTCATAAGCGGCGTGTGCAGCTGGCTCGGAACCTTTGCGATAAGCTCGAAGCCCAGAAAGGCGGCGAGCGTGAATATGAATAATAGGAGGATTAGATTCATAATTTTTTATTAAAGTTTTTTTCTTTTTTGAAAAAATGTCTATCTGAAGCGTTCGTCGGGAATTTCGCCGCCGCTTGTTATGACGCAACCCTTTAGAATGGGGTCTTCAAGGTTGAGGGTAAAGCCCTTTTCCTTGTCGGTAAAGTGCTCTATAAAGTTGTAGACGTTCGCGCTGAACATCTGGCTTGCGGAGCCCGAAACGTCGGATTCAAACGAGGTGTCGCCTATGAATTTTACGCCGTTTTCAGTTGTGATAATTTCGCCGAACTTGGAGCCCGCCACGTTGCCGCCGCTTTCGGCCGCGAGGTCCAC
>JAGBOM010000034.1 GCA_017633865.1 Opitutales bacterium | reverse complement strand
GAATGGAATGCATCAAAATAAAGACGACCAGCACGAAGCATACCAGGCACAAAACCAACGTGAATATCGCTATTAAGGTAGATAACATTTAATTTCCTTTTAGTTAAAATTTTTAAGCCTCAAAAATGGCACACCCGCAAAATATTTCAACTTTTTTTTTGCGAAAAAAAAGCCGCCGCCGCGGGGGCAAAAAAAAGAAAAGCCCGCGAAGACTTTTCTTTTCTTGTTTGCCGCCCAAAAGAACGGAACTACTTTAGGCGCTTTTTAGCTTCCGCGACATTCGCGAAGTCTCTGGCCATATTGGAGAGCGTGTTCGCGATGAAGTTTGAGCGGTTGCGGTTGTCCATTTCCGCCATTCTGTCGATCTGCTCCACCAAGGGTTTCGGAAGAGAAATCGAGATTTGCGTCATTCCTGATTCTTTTGAGCCGTTTAGTGATTTAGGTGTGCGTCCCATAATATAATCCTTTTGATAAGAAAATTCGGTTTTGGTTTTAGGGATATGTTTTTGGGAAAAACACGCTCCCTATAAAAATTTATTTAATGTTTATGCATAGTTAACGGGGTATTGTCAAGTTTTTTTGTAAAAAATCGCTTTTTTTGAATTTTTTTAAAAGACAAAACAAGGTTATATTCTTCAAAAACTTTTGCATATTCTTTTTTTCGTAATAATTTCTATAAGTTAATATACGCGCCAAAAATTTCGCTAAAACAGGCGTTTTTGGCTTTGTTTTTGCGCAAAAAAACGCGCCCGGACGAGTCCGGACGCGCATTGAAGAAAGGGTTTTAAAGTTTTTTACTTATTGAGGTTCATTTTCACCCACGCGCCGTCGTTTTCGGCGGAGGCCACGCTCGCCTCGATGAAGGCCATGCCCATTCTGCCGTCGTAAACGTTGGCGTACTTGGAGCCGTCGCAGTTAAACGGCTTGCCTTCCCAGTAGGCGCGGACGTCCGCCTCGCAGAAGCGGTGCAGGCGCGCGTAGGCGTCGTGGAAGCCTTCGCAGTGCCCCGCCGGAATTCTGGGCTCGGCGAGCAAGTCCGCAGGGACGTCCTTTAAAAAGCCGTCGTTGGGCTTTACGCTGCTGCGCCAGTAGGTGCGGTCGGGCTGGTCGGGCAGGTATATGGAAACCGCCTCGGAGTTTTCCTGCTTCCAGACCAGCGAGCCCTTCGTGCCGACAATTTCGATGTCGAGGTCGTTCTTGTGCCCGAAGAGATTTGCGAAGCCCTCACCATTGCCTTGCCGCCGTTTGAAAGCTTGCAGTAGGCCGTGAAGTGGTCGTCCAAAGCGTTGCCGGGGATGAACTTTTCAAGATGCGCGCTTACGTCGGTTACGTCGAGGCCGGTGGTAAAGCGCAGCTGCATCAAGGCGTGGGTTGCGATGTCGCCGCCGCAGCCGCTTTTGCCGGCTTTTTTCGGGTCGGTGCGCCACATGGGCATTCCAGCCGCGCCGCCGAGCATCAGCGGGCCGAGCCAGCCCTGTATGTAGGAGGCGTCAACCCACTTGATTTCGCCCAAAAGGCCGCTTTGGGCGATAAAGCGCGAGAAGCGGGTCGTCCAATGGCCGAGGTAGGTGTGGGCTATCGCGAACGGAACCTTTTTGCGCTCTACGGCCTCGACGATTTTGTCGGCCTGCTCCATATCCATGCACATGGGCTTTTCGCACATTACGGGGATGCCCGCCTCTATCGCCTTCATCGCGGGGTCGAAGTGCACGAAATTCGGGGTGACGATCAGGACGTAGTCGAGCCTTTCCTCCGGCGGGAGGTTCTTCTGGTCGTTAATCATATCGTCGTAGGAGCCGTAGCCCTTGATGGGGTAAGGCCAGTTTTCAGCCTCCTCCATGGCGATTTTAGGATCCGGGAAAAGCGCGCCCGCCACTACCCTGCGGGTGCCGTCCGAATGGATTGCCTTTTGGTGGGGCTGGGCGATAAACGCGCCCTTGCCGCCGCCTATGATACCTACTTTTAATACTCTTTGAGACATTTTTAACCTTGCTTTGATTGTTAAATAAATTCGTGGTATAGGAATTTATTAAGACATTTTTCCTTCATCGTTTCAAGAAAAAACGAGCCTATTTATTTTTATTTCCCGCCTCCCCCAATATAAATAATATTTGCCCCGCCGCCTCGGGCAAAACTCCCCCGCCCCCGCGCAAAAAAATTTTTCGACTTTTTAATTTGTTATTTTCGCAAAAAACAGGTATGGATTTCCGAATTATTTATTATATGGCAAAAAAATACGCAATAGGCATAGACATCGGCGGCACAAACACGAAACTCGGCGTTGTCGCCGCGGACGCGCAGGTTCTTTTTAGGGACAGGTTCAACACCCCCGACTACAAAACTTTCGACTCCTACGTCAAAATGCTGGCGATGCGCATACGCGGGCTCATGGAGCAAAGCGAAGGCGAGTGCGTCGGCATAGGCATAGGCGCGCCAAACGGCAACTACTACAAGGGCACGATAGACAACGCCCCCAACCTGCCCTTCGGCGCGGGAGAATTCCCGCTTGTTGCGAACCTGCGCGAGGAGTTCGGGCTTAAGCATATCTACATGACAAACGACGCCAACGCCGCCGCCCTCGGCGAAAAAATCTACGGCGGGGCGAAAGACCTCGAGCACTTTATAACCATAACCCTCGGCACGGGGCTGGGCAGCGGCATAATTATCGACGGCAAGCTACTCTACGGCGCGGACGGCGCGGCGGGCGAGCTCGGCCACACCTGCGCAATCCCGAACGGCAGGCTCTGCAACTGCGGCAACCGCGGCTGCCTCGAAACATACGCCTCCGCAACCGGCATAAAAAGAACTTTCTTCGAGCTCATGGCCGAATACAACGGCAACTCCCTTCTAAAAGACAAAAGCTGGGACGAAATCGACGCCTTTGAAATCGAAAAGGCCGCCAAAGCGGGGGATAAAATCGCCCGGGAAACCTACCGCAAAACGGGGGAAATACTCGGCAAAAGCCTCGCCGACTTCGTCGCGTTCTCGCGCCCGCAAAGCATATTTTTGTTCGGCGGCCCCGTAAAAAGCGGAGAGCTTCTTCTGGCTCCCGCAAGAAAAGCCCTCGACGAAAACCTCTACCCCATCTGGCGCGGCAAAATAAAAATCGTGCCCTCGCACCTTCCAGAAAGCGACGCCGCGATTATGGGCTCGTCGTCCCTCGTCTGGGCGGAGCTCGCCGAAATTTAGCGCGATGAAAAGCGTAAAGCTTATAGAGGAAAAAATCTTTAAGCTTCGCGCGGGGGGCTCGAAATTTTCCCTCGAGCCCATGCAAAACTTCGCGCGCCTCGCGGGGAACCCGCAAAACTCCTACAAAATCGCGCACATAGCGGGCACTAACGGCAAGGGCTCCACCTGCGCCTTTATAGAAGGCATACTGCGCGCCCTCGGCCTGCGAGTCGGAATGTTTACATCGCCGCACCTGCTGAAAATCAACGAGCGGGTTCAGATAAACCGCCAAAATATTTCGGACGCCGATTTTATAGACATCTTTGAGAGCCTCGACGCCCTCGCAAACTCCGTCAAAAAAGACGCCCCCCGCCTCGCCCCCACTTTCTTTGAATACATAACAACCCTCGCCTTCGAGCATTTTAAAAGAAAGCGAGTTGATTTCGCCGTGGTGGAGGTCGGGCTAGGCGGCAGGCTTGACGCCACAAACATCGTTCGCCCCGACATCTGCGCGATAACCTCAATCGGCTTCGACCACATGCAGTTTTTGGGCGAAACTTTGCCCGAAATCGCCGCCGAAAAAGCCGGCATCATCAAGGAAAACACGCCCGTAGCGTGCGGAATCCTGCCCGACGAGGCCATGCGCGTAATAGAAAAAACCGCGCGCGAAAAAAACGCCCCCCTATTCAAGCTTGAGGACTACTTCACGAAAAATCCGGTTTTCGACACCTCAATGCAGGCCCACTACCAAAATAAAAACGCCGCGCTCGCGTTTCTAATCTGCGAAATTTTAGGCGGCATGGGAAAAATTAAATTCGACGAGGCCGCCGCAAAAGACGCAATCCTTAGCGCGCAATGGGCGGCCCGCTGGCAAAAAATCCCGCTTAAAAACGGCGCAACCCTGATTTTGGACTGCTCCCATAACGCCGAAGGCGCCGCCGAGCTCGAAAAAAACCTGCAAACGCTCGCAAAAAATTCCGGCGGCCAAAAACCGATAATCGCCTGCGGAATCTTGGGCAGGGAAAGAGCGGTGCCGCTCTTAAAAGCCGCCTCAAAATACGCGAAAAAAATCGTCTTTTTGGTGCCCAAAGAGGATAGAGCCCTAAGCTTCGAGGAGCTGAAAGAATGCATGCCCGAAAACGGCGCGCCCGAAACTGAAAATTCGGAAATAAAAAAACTCTTTCCAGAAAAATACTTGTGCCAAGAAACAAACGCGGGCGAAACCATAGTCTGCACGGGCTCATGCTACCTCGCAGGGGAAGTCCTCGCGAGAATCTCCGGCGGCGAAAGAGATGGCCTCCAAGACGTCATAAAAAACCCCGCAAAAAAACCATAACCCCCCTCCGCAAAACCCTCCGCGAAAAATTATTTAATGATTGATTCGCGCAATAAAAATATTTTCATTTTTTAAAAACAAACGCCGCCCCGCGATTTTATAACAATCTTTCATTCCCCGCAAAGCCCCATGGCAAAATTCATCCCCGAAGACTCTTTGAGCCGGCCGATGCCGCCGTCGGAAAACACCGTTTACAACGCAATAAAAAATTCCTTCGGCGACGACTGGACTGTTTTTCACGGCCTGCGCATCGCAAGCAGCAGCCGCGCGTTCGACTACAAAACAAACGCCGACGCCGACGCCACGCGCGACATCGAAATCGATTTTATTTTGTTAAATCAAAAATGCGGAATGCTCGTTTTGGAGGTCAAAGGCGGGCTTGCGCGCTATGAAAACGGGCAATGGTATTCGGGCTCGAACCGCATTGACCCGTTTTATCAGGCGCTGAAAAACAAGTTTGCCGTTTGCGGGCTTTTTTCATCGGAAAGCGGAGGTATTTTAGGCTCTCTGCCCGTCGCGCACGCCGTATGCTTTCCGGACTGCGATTTGGACGAAAGCAAGCTGCCGCCCGAGGCTCATGGAATAACGATTTCGCGCGGGCGGATGAACTCTTTGCCGCTTCTGTGCGCTAAAATTTTGGAGGCGCGGCGGCCGTTTTTAAAGCCGGGGGCGGGCGAAATTTCGATTGAAGAAATAGCGGAAAAGCTCTCGCCCTGCTGCGGCTGCGAGAGCGCGCTATCAAAAGAGATAAAAGCCGAGGGCAAGATTTTCTTCGAGCTTACAAAAATGCAGTACGGCGCGTTTCAGGTTTTAAAGAATTTAAGGCGGGTGAACGTGCGCGGCTGCGCGGGCTCCGGCAAGACGTTTATCGCCGAAAATCTGGCGCGAGAGCTCGCCGCGGCGGGCAAAAAAACCCTGCTTATTTGCTACAACCGCGTGCTCGCCGAAAAATTAAAGAAGAATGCGGAAAATATACCCAATTTGCGAGCCGGGGCGTTTTTTGATTTATGCATAGAAGTTTGCGGAATTTCTCAAGAGGAAGTAAAAAAATATAGTAAAAACCCGCGCATGTGGAATTTTGCCGTGCCAAAAATGATGCGCGAGCGCGTTGAAAAATACGGAATTTCATACGACGCCGTGGTGGTCGACGAGGGCCAGGATTTTTCGGACGAGGCCTGGAAAACAATAGAAATGCTTGCGGTTGACGGCGGATATTTCCACGTCTTTTACGACCCCGACCAAAACATTTACCAAAACGCCTGCAAAATACCCCAAGCTCCCGAGGAGGTTTTGCTGAATGTAAACCACCGCAACACGAAAAATATTTTCAAAAAAATCAAGCCCATGATGTCGATTGAGGGGGCGACCGTTATGGATTTTTCGCCCGCGGGAAGCGGCGTGCGCGAGTTTGTCATACCCGAAGCGAAGGCGCGCCGGCAAAAGCTCCGCGAAATTTTGGAGGAGCTTAACGCGCAAAAAATAGCGGGCTCCGACATTGTGATTTTGGGCGGGCATACGCTTAAAAACACCTGCCTAAAATACGGCGCGGAATTCGGCGGATACAAAATTATCGAAAACGCGCGCTCCGGTCGGCGCGACGTAATTTCCTACATGACATACATGAAATTCAAGGGCTGCGAGACTCCCGTCGCGATTCTGATAGACGTCGACAAAAACGACGAAAGGTGGGCCGAGAAGAACGCGCTTTACACCGCAATGTCGCGCGCGCGAAGCCTGCTAATTGTCATATATTCAAGCGAAGGATAAACGAAAAAAGCCGCTCTTTAGCGGCTTAAAAAGTGGAGCCGAAGATGGGATTCGAACCCACGACCCACGCATTACGAATGCGTTGCTCTACCAGCTGAGCTACTTCGGCGTTTTTATTTTATTCCTTCCGGAATTTTTAAGCTGATAATAAAACGGCATTTGCCCTTTTAATTCAAGCAAAAAATAAAAAATTTTGTCGCGGCGAAGCCTAAAATTATTTTTTGCGGAGGGATTTTTTTCCACAAACACAGAAATAGAGGACAACGCTAAAATGCGGAAAATTTTGCGCTGTAAAACTAACTTCCATAGCGTTTATAGACTGCAAGGGCGAAGGATATGGCCGCCAAAATCGCGGGGAGCAGCGCGGGCTCGGGGATAACGGCGTTAAGCAATATTCCGCTTTTATACGCGAAATTATCCTCCCGCTTCGCGCCGCGCAATAGCGCGTACATTGTGTTGTTTTTATAAACGATAGAGGCGCTGTCGCCGTCGTTAGCGAATTTAAAAAGCGCGAGTTTTTTTCCGGAAGCCCAAGAATCGAACGTGTCGCTCCAGTCGTATCGGGCGCGGATAAGCTTGAATTCGACGGCATCGCTTTCAAAGCCGGCAATCATTCTCGAGAAATCCACGAGTATTTTTCCGCTAAAATCCCCGACTTTGGAGGTTTCGATAATCCCCTTTTCCGCGCCGGCTCCGTGTTCGTCCAAAACAAATTCTATGGCGCCGCCTTTCGCGTTTTCGTAAGAGTCCCCGCTTCCGCGAAGGTTTAGGGCGTTTGTTACGGTGATGAAGCTTGAATATCCCTCCGCCCTAAAAATCGCCGTCCCTCCCGAGGCGGAGCCGACGTTCAAGTTCCCCGCGTAAATCACGTTGTTTTCCCCGCGCGCCGACATGCTTGCGACCCCTGAAACCGGGGAAAATTCCGAGCCTATGTTGATGTCCGCGGCGCCGTCCGAAATGCGCGACACTTCCGCGTTCCCGTCCAGCACCACGGAATTAAAAATTTTGGAGCCCTTTTTTGACGACGCGCGTATCGACAAAACCCCGCCCTTTAAAAATATGCGGTTCGCGTTTTCCGAGTTGGAGCTTTTTATGTAAATT
>JAGBOM010000260.1 GCA_017633865.1 Opitutales bacterium | reverse complement strand
TTCAAGCTCCGCCGTCCGGCCTATGAGCTCCGCCATCGACTCGTCGTCGTTGGCGGCCTTTATCCAGCGGCGGTAGGGGTAGGCGAGGGCGTAGTGGCGGTCGGGGTTCATTTGCTCGAAAAGCACTTTTTCAAGCTTCGACCCCGCCACAAGCTTCGACATAATCTCCATTACAAACAGCGCGCTGTTTAGGGAGTTTTCGCCGACGGAGAAAACTTTGATTGCCCTGAATATCGCGTTTTGCATATCCTTTTGGCGGAAGTACGAGCACAGGAATATGGGCAGGAATATTATGAAGTCGCTTATGTGGGCTTCGGCGCAGCCGTTCTTTTCGGGCGGGAGGCCTTTCAGGAGGTTTTCAAAATACTTGCGGTGGATTGACGGCACGAAGGTGTCGGGCTGGAGGCTTTCGTTTGTCATTACCGCCTTGTAGCGGGCCATCCAGTTGTCGAAATTAAACCCGCCGTCGGCGGCTATTTGAGCGGCGAGGTGGAGAGCCAAAATCATTGGCAGGGTGTTGTCGCCCGCTTTCAGCCCGCTGTGCGGGTGGGTTTCGGGGTTGCGCCAAATCTGCCTGCGCGAGCCGATAAAGTCGAGCTCCTTGGGAAATTCGGGAGGGTTTAGCCCCGCCAAGACGAAGTCTCGGTAGGGCTCTTTCGGCGCGGCCATGTCCACAATGTAGCCGTAGTCTTTTTCTATCGCGTCGCGGGTGGGGTATCCGTGTACGGGCATCGCAAGCGCGTCCGCCGCGAAGGCTCCCCACCACGCCCCCTTAATTCTGTCTTTTGCGCCGAGAATCATATTTTTTGCTTTTCCCTTTCTGTTTTCGGAATAATTTTTTATTCGGACTTTTAGCCTCCGGCTTAATTTTTTGCGATAACGATTCCCCCGCGTTTTCAAGCGGGGGTTCGCGTATAAAAACCGCCTTTTGCTGATAAAATATTGCGCCGTTTTTAGCGGCGAGTCAACCCCCAAATATTTCCGCGGAAAATATTTCAAAAAATATTTTTGAAAGCCTAAAAGAAAGCGCGGATTTCCGCCCCGGTAAATTCTTTGCAGACGCGCCTGCCCTCGGGCGTGAACATCGGGTTTTTGCACTGGAAAAGCTCGTCCAAAAGCGCGCAGGCGGCGTATTCGCTTTCGACGATTCGCGCGCCCCTCGACATTTCCGCGGCGGTTTTCGCAAAGGCTTTCGCGGGCAAATCCTTGCTTTTTAGAGCGCGGCCCTCCTCCTTCGCAAGCTCGACAAAGTCTTTTATAAACGCCTCGATGTCGCCGAACTCGACCCAAAGCGGCGCGGCGCCGATGCGGTAGAACCGCTCGCCGAACTCCTCGATTTCAAATCCGCAACTTTTGAAGGCCTTGATGTTTTTGGAGAAGATTTCGTCGTCGGCGCGGTCGAACTCGATGTTTACTGGTATCAGCAGCGTTTGCGATTTCGGCTTTTCGCCCGCGAGGTTGCGGACGATTCTTTCGTAGTTTATGCGTTTGTAGGCCGAGGGTATCGACAAAATTATGAGCGACTCCGACTGCGTTTCAAAAAGCGCGAATTTTTTTTGGAAGTGTTTTAGGT
>JAGBOM010000033.1 GCA_017633865.1 Opitutales bacterium | reverse complement strand
GTCGAAGCCCTCGCCCCGCATTGCCGAAAAGAGCATGTCTATCGACTCAAGCCACATCATGGGGTCTGAATGCACCACGGAGGCGTCGGCGTTTTTGAGGTAGCCCGACGGGGATTTGTACTGCGGCAAGTCCGCGCCGAAATTCACGTTTTTGGAGTAGACGATTTCGCCCGATTCCAAATCTATCGCCATTGCAGACATCGACTGCGTGCTGGCGTCCAAGCCCAAGTATATTTTTGCCATAATTTTTGCCTTTTGTATTTTTATAAAAAACGCGTTTAATATGCAGGATTTCGGGCTATTTGTACAGCCAGAAATTTTTGCTTTTTTCCTGGAAGGATTTGGATTCGACCTCCCACATCGCGCAGTAAAGCGGAACGTTCGCCGCCGCGCCCTTCACGGTTATTTCGCGCCACCACGACTTTGAGCCGACGTGCTTGTTGTACAAAAGGGCGTCGTTTTTGTTCGCCTTTGCGAAGGGGTTGCCGCCGGAATATTCGCAGGCGAGCGTCATAAGGTGGAAGCTAAGCTCGGCGGGGCGCATCTTTTGGAAGTCGTCCACGCTAACATACACGCCCGTTTCGCCAGCCTTGTTTTTCATTAGGCCAAACCCGAGCCCGCGGATTTGCTTTGCCCTGAGACGCTTGCAAATTTCCGCCGCGCTTTTGCCGCGGTAGGTCAAAAATCTAAAGGGGTATTCAGTGCCGTAGCCGTGCCTAAAACCTCCTATTTGGCAGCCCAGCCCCGTGAGGGAATAGCCGACCGCCGCGGCGTAGGTGGGAATGGCGGGGCTTGTCGGCACCCATTTAAGCCCCGTCTGCGGCCACTGCATAGACCTTTTCCAGCCGGACATTTTTATGATTTTGAGCTTTCCGGCCTTGCGCGCGCTCTCGGGAATTTCAAGCCAGCCCTTGGTGCCCTTTGCCATCGAGGCGATTTCGCCTACCGTAAGCCCGTGAACGTAGGGCGCGGGGAACATTCCGACATAGCTTTTAAACTCCATGTCGAGCATGGGCCCGCCGACTTTCAGGCCGCCCAGCGGGTTCGGCCTGTCCAAAACCACGACCTCCCTGCCCGCCTCGAAGCAGGCCTCCATGCAAAGAAGCATGCAGCTTACATATGTGTAAGAGCGCGAGCCCACGTCTTGAAGATCGACTACCAGCGCGTCGATATTTTCGAGCATTTTTTTTGTGGGCTTGCGGTATTTGCCGTAGAGCGAATAGACGGGCAGCCCCGTGCGCGGGTCGATTTTGTCATCGACGGGAACCTCCGCCTTTTCGTCGCCGTAAATGCCGTGCTCGGGGCCGAAAAGCGCGGTTAGTTTTACGTTTTTTGCGTTTTTTAAAATTTGAACAGTGCTTGCGCCTCGGCTGTTCACGCCCGCGGGGTTTGTCAAAAGCCCGACGCGCTTTCCCTTTATCGGGGCGAAGTCGAGGCCGCTTAAGACGTCTATTCCCAGCTGAACGACGGCCTGTTTGGAGGGGGGCTCATTCGCGCTTTTTTTAGCCGGCGGGCGCCACTGCGCCGCGTGGGAATTGCCCGCCCCGAAAACAAGGCTTAAAGGCAAAACCGCCGCCGAAAAAAAGGCCGCCGCCCCCAATAAAAGCTTTTCAAAAAAAACATACCGCACAATGTTTTAGTTTAAAGCCGAAACGCCCCGATTTGTCAAGCTTTTGGAGCTTTGCGGCGCGACAAATAAAGCGCCGTGGTAAGCGCCGCCCCCGCTATAGAAATTATGAACCCTCCAAGCAGGCAGGACGCGGCTATGTGGAAAATCACGCCGCCGTCGCTTAGCGTGCGCAAAACCTCCAAAATGCCGTTTTCGGAAACGATTTGGGCGAAGTCCATGTCCAAAGGCTCCATGCCCATTTTGAGCGCGAGCCACTCGCCGAGCTTGTACTGTCCGTACACGATGGGCGCGATTGTAAGCGGATTTGTTATCCATTGCAAAAGCATCGCGATAAGGGCGTTGCCCCTAAATGGTATGCAAAGCAGAAACGCCGCAACCATCTGGAGCCCGTACATGGGAATTAGCGCGATTATCCAGCCTATCCAAATCGCCGAAATTATATACGGGCTCTTGAATTCCCACAAATAGGAGCGGTTTCTGGCGGTGTTCGCGAAATACTTTAAAATCGGGTATCTGTGCACGGTGGCGCGGCGCGGCAGGGGGCGCATAAGGCGCTTTACCAGCCTAATGCGCCTGTGTTTTGCGAGCCTTTGAGCCTCGGAAAATTCCCCTGTATCCGCCATTTTCAACCCTTATTTTTTCCAAAATGTATTATCGATAAAATTTGGCAAGCAATTTATATTATATTTTTTTTGGGAACATTCCGTAATTTCCGCTTTCAATAAAGGCATATATATAAATGTAAAACCTATGAAAGCGAAATCCCCCGAAGCAGAACCCGTTTTAAACCAAAGGCAGAAGAATTTGATTGTGGACCATTACCCGCTCGTTCAAAAAATCGTAAATTCCATAAAGAACCGCCTGCCCTCGCATGCGGATTTGGACGAGTTGCACTCGGCGGGCGTCGGAGGGCTTGTGGACGCCTCCATAAAGCTCGACCCGAACAAGTCGAAATCCTTTAAGGCGTACGCCTCTATGAGGATTCACGGCTCGATTATGGACGAGCTTAGAAAGCTCGACTACATGCCGCGCTCCGCCCGCCAAGACGCCAAAAAAATTTCAAAGGCAAAAGACGAGCTCGAAAACGCCCTCGGCCGCGAGGCCAGCGACGCCGAAGTGCGCAAAGCCCTTAAAATGTCGCGGAAGCAGTATTCAAAAGTGTTGCGCAGAACGCAAAACATTGCCTTTGTCTCGCTTAACGACGACAGCTCCGCAAACGGGCAAACCCGCAACATCGGCGAAATCATACCCGACGAAGCCTGCCTCAGCGCGGTGGAAAAAATCGAGCGCGACGAAATGGCGTTTCTCTTAAAAACCAAGCTCGCCGCCCTGCCCGAAAAGCAGCGCAGAATTATCCAAAGCTACTATTTTGAGGGCAAGAAGCTCGCGCAAATAGCCAAGGAGTTTTCTGTAAGCGAGGCGCGCGTGTGCCAAATCCACGCCAAGGCGATAAAATCTTTGCAAAGCAAATTCAAGAACTGATTTCTTCATATGCCAAAAAAAAGCGCGCTCCGTTATGGGCGCGCCTTTTTGTTTTTTTTAAAGCGGTTTGGAAAATCGGAATCAGTAGCGGGTGAGCGTAAGAACAACCCTTACCACCTTCTTTTCCTTGCCCTTGAATTTTGCGCGGATTGTGGAGTAGTCGGCGTGGGTTGTAAGGGGGTTGCCGGATTTTGAGCCCTGTGCGAGCCCCGCGTCGATAGTCTTGGTTTTGTTTTCGGTGGCGAAAATAGATGTTGCGTTTCTGGCCTGGTCGAGAGTGCCCTCGGTCTGCTCCTCGGGGCGGGCGATTTGGAAGCAATAGGGCTTGCCTATTTCGATTTTGACGTTTTCGATTCTCGGGGTTTCGATATATTCAACGTCAAGGGACGTGTTCATCATGTTGTTGTTGTTAGTGCCGTCGCCGCGAATCCAGCCGAGCATTCTGGAAACGGCGT
>JAGBOM010000259.1 GCA_017633865.1 Opitutales bacterium | reverse complement strand
CCCAAAAAAACAAACGCGGGGGCCGATAACCCCCATGTGGGGTTCGACGCCAAAAGTTGCGATGCAAGCTTTTGACGAGGACAACTCGCAGAGTTGCCCGAAGCGAAGCGAGGGTTGCAACTCCGCGCATTTCGGCTCCGCCGAAAGCAAGGGGGGCAATCCAATCCCCCGCCGGGTACTTTTAAAAAAGCTCGCAAACAGTAGCGTTTGCGGGCTTTTTTGTTTGTCCCCAAAAAAGAAAAGCGGGGGACGAGAACCCCCAAGCTTGCGCACAGGCAGGCTTTTGACGCGGCGTCTTTGGCTATTTGAAGCGCATTTTGCTTGATTTTTAGAAAGTTTTGGTCGATTTTATTAAACGTCAGGCTGATTGAGTGCGGCGCGGTCGCAATACTCGTCAGCCCAGTACGGTACGGAGCCGCGAACGTCACCGTACTCCACTTTATTTTTTGTAAATGAGTTTTCCCTTTCTGCATTTGTCCAATTCCTGAATTTTGTTTACAAACAAAGTCCGGACAACGGTGTCTTTCGATACTGCAACCGCAATTCCCCTGATTTTCCCGTGTGTTGTTTCAAACGCTTCTACGAGCATCAGTTGCCCGTTAGGGAGTTCCCAAACTTCAAGCGCATTGCGGGCTCTTCCGCCCCGCCGCGGCGCAAAAAAAGGCGGAGCTTTTATTGCTCCGCCTTTCGTTTCATTAAAATATCCGTTTATTTTTGCGGGATGATTTCGTAGCCGTTTATGCGCGGGTCGCGGCTTTCGCCGTCTTTGCGTCTTGCCCCGCCCGTAAATTCGAGCTTGATTAAGCCCTTGTCGTCGGACTCGACATCCTTGATTTCAACCACGACAGCCTTGTTTACGCCGCCTGCCGCGCGGGCAACGTCGAAGTCTTTCAAGATGACCTTGCCGTTTGCCTTGACGTCAAACGCCGCCTTGCCCGCAGTTTTCTCGCGGCTTGCCTCGGCGAAGTGCAGTATGACGGTGTATTTTTGTTTTTTGCCGGCCAAGAGCGACGTGTATTCGCTATTGCCCCAGCGGACTGTTCTGTACATATTGGGGTCGCCAAGCGCGCTGCCCGCGGGCGCGCACTGCTTGGGGTCTTCCCAAGTGCCGTCGGGGGCGACTTTGTAAAGCTTCGCGTCGTCAAGAATCGCGTCCTGTGTTTGGAAGCCCACCGAGCCCTTCAAGAAGCCCGGGTCTTTTTCAAACACTCTGCCCTTTTCGCCGCGGTTATAGCCGCCGCAGTTGACTCTGGCAACCTTGCGGACTTCCAGCGGGCGGGGCTTGAAATCAAAGCCCTTGTCTTCCCAATTTGAAGCCGTGGCGTTCTTGTTGCTCTTTACAAGGTCGGTATCCTTAACCGCGACGTTCCAGCCGTCAACCATGACAACGGGCGAGTCGCCCTTCTTCATGGAGTTTTTCGAGTAGCCGATTCTTACGACCTTCTTTTCGCCCGGAACCAAAGAGATGTAGTTGTCGGAGTAGGACACTGGCAAAATTCTCTTTTTGGAGTTCTTGCCCTGGAGCTGCAAGTGCGCCATGAGGGCGACGTTTTCGGACGGGTTTGAGAGCTGGACGTCGATATACTGTTCGCCGTTTTTCAAAGCGCCAAGCTTTGCTTCGGCCTTCAAGGTCACCTTGGGCATATTCGCCATTTCCTTGAAGTTGCACAGGTCGAGCAGCGGGTAGTCGCGCAGCTTCTGCGGGTCTTTGGGGTTGCCGTTTATGTGGCGCCAGTAGAAGTTGTCGGAAATCAGCGTCTTGCCCTTTCTGAGCTCGAGCTTCAAGAAGTGGATGTCGGAGAGTTTTTCCGGCCATTTTACATTGCCCAAGATTGTCCTCGACTGCGCCTTCGCGTTTACGGGGAAGTCGTATTTGCCCGCGAGAGAGCCGTCGAAGTTGTAGAAGGCGATGCTGCCCTTTGCGCCTGTAATATCCTTTTGGGTGTGGTTGATTACTTGGAGCTGGCCGCCGTCGGTTTCGGTAAACTGTATGTGCTGTTGCTCGCAAGCCTTTT
>JAGBOM010000032.1 GCA_017633865.1 Opitutales bacterium | reverse complement strand
TGCATCGTCAATCTACCGCCCCGACGCCTCCACGTTCGTGAGCGAGGAGCAGGTGAGCGCGAACCTTTGCGGCAAGTCGCGCCCCACGCATTTTAGGGGCGTTACGACCGTCGTAACGATTCTCTTTAACATCGTCCGCCCCGACGTCGCAGTGTTCGGCGAGAAGGACGCGCAGCAGGTCTCGGTGATTGAAAGAATGGCGCGCGATTTGTTTATCGACGTAAAAATAATCCGCGCGCCCCTCGTGCGCGAAAAAAGCGGGCTTGCCATAAGCTCGCGCAACAAATACCTTTACGGGGCGCAGCTTCAAACGGCGGTGAGGCTTTCGGAGGCTCTCAAAGCGGGCAAGGCTCTTGTGGAAAACGGGTGCCTAAACATAAATAGAGTCAGGGCCGAAATCGTCAGCAGCCTCTCAAAGTCATCGAGAATCCGCGTTATCTACGTCGAAATTGTCGACGCTAAAACGTCGCTGCCCGTAAACGAAATCAAGCCCGGGCTCTCGAGGGCGGCTATAGCCGTCTGGCTCGACCAGACAAGGCTTATAGACAATATGATTCTTTAAAACAAATCCGCCTAAAAAACCTTTCGCGCCGCCTTTTTCCGCGGCGCTTTATCATTAAAGCCAATGGAAAATTCATACGACATTGTTGTGGTCGGCAGCGGAATCGCGGGCTTGAGCTTCGCGATTAAAACCGCGAGGCTCGGATACCGCGTGGCTATCGTCACCAAAAAGAAGAGCTCCGAAACCAACACAAACCACGCCCAGGGCGGAGTCGCGTGCGTAACAAGCGCGCTTGACGACTTTGAATCCCACGTGCGCGACACTCTTATAGCCGGCGACGGCCTCTGCCACGAAGACGTTGTCCGCGCAATAGTCGAATCGGGGCCCGAGCAGATAAAGTCCCTAATCGAGGAGGGCGTTCCGTTCTCGCGCGAGCGGGACGGCTCGCCGTGCCTCGGCAGAGAGGGCGGGCACTCGCAGCGCAGAATTTTGCACGTTAAAGATTTTACGGGCAGGGCGATAGAGGAGGCTCTCTTGGCGTACATAAAGGGCTGCAAAAATATTTCAATGTTCGAGCACCATTTCGCGATAGACCTCATCACGGAATCCAAAACGGGAGTCTGGCGCGGCGAGGAGGAAAACAGGGTAGTAGGGCTTTACGTTTTGGACACTTCCGGCGGCAAAGTGCTAACGGTTTTCGCAAAGAGCGTGATGCTCGCCTCGGGCGGCTCGGGCAGGGTCTATATGTACACCACAAACCCCGACATCGCCACGGGCG
Source organism: Opitutales bacterium (assembly GCA_017633865.1). GTDB lineage: Bacteria > Verrucomicrobiota > Verrucomicrobiia > Opitutales > Intestinicryptomonadaceae > Intestinicryptomonas. The sequence continues at coordinate 520 of JAGBOM010000032.1, read as the reverse complement.
ACGGCATCGCCATGGCATACCGCGCGGGCGCGGAGGTTGCGAACCTCGAATTTATCCAGTTCCACCCGACGGCTCTCTACTCGCACGAAAACGATAGATTCTTGATTTCCGAGGCCGTCCGCGGCGAGGGGGCTGTTCTGCGCAACTTCAAGGGCGAGGCCTTTATGAAAAGCTACGACCCGAGGGCGGATTTGGCCCCGCGCGACATCGTCGCAAGGGCGATAGACCAAGAGATGAAAAAGCACGGAACCCCGCACGTCTGGCTCGACATCACAAAATTTTCCGCCGAGCACCTCAAAGACAGGTTTCCGCAAATCTACCAGCACTGCATCGAGCGCGGCATAGACATTTCTAAAGACTGGATGCCCGTCGTGCCCGCCGCCCACTACCAGTGCGGGGGCGTCCGCGCGGGTCTTGACGGCGCCACAAGCCTGCGCGGGCTTTACGCCTGCGGGGAGGTCGCCTGCACGGGGCTGCACGGGGCGAACCGCCTTGCGAGCAACTCTCTTCTCGAGGCGGT
>JAGBOM010000258.1 GCA_017633865.1 Opitutales bacterium | reverse complement strand
GTGGAACGGCAACGTTTTGTTCCTCGGCCTGGGCGAAAATACAGACTCCACAATCACTTTTAAAAACGGCTCTATCGTAAACGGCGTAGGCCTTGCCGACGGCACGGGTTTTTGGGATTTGACTCCCGAGCAATATGGCTCGATTTCCGGCGGAGGCAACGTCAATTTGGGCTGGAATACCTTCACCGCCGAAACCGACGTCTTTACATTGAATTTGGAAAGCGGCTCAAAGTTTTCCGCTTGGAACCTTGAGTTTGCCAACGCCGGCGCTTGCCAGTCGGAGTACGGAAGCGTAATTTGGAACCAGGGCGGCACCGACATGGGCAGCGGCTATCCGGAGTCGTTGTTCGTGGGCGATGTTAACGTGAGAATGGGCACAGTTTATTATGATGAAGGCCAAGTCGGCTCTTACCTTAATTTGCTCGGCTATACTTCGATTTACAGCAACGCAAATTTGAACATCGGCAACAACGAGGCCGCTTCGGGCTCCGCTTCGTTCACGATGACAGGCGCAAACAACACCGCAAGCTTTAACAATGTATATTTTAATTCCGGCAACAGCACTCAGGACTCTTCGGGCGTCGCGAATTTCAACATGGACGCCGAAACGTCAAATTCCTCCTTCCTCGTCAGGGGGACATGGTATTCTTATATCGGCTTTGGCGCAACCCATAACATCAGCATAAACGGCTCAGACAACTCTTTTTACGTAACTGGCGACTTCAACCTGACAAACAAAAGATTGACCGAGGACAACACCGTAAACTTCTCTTTGAAAGGCGAGGGCAACACCTTTAGCGTAAACAACTTCGTAACAAGCAACGGCTCCACGCAGGACAACGCCGACGGCGGCACAATCACCGCAACCTTTGAAGGCTCGAACGCCGCCAAAAAGAACAATGTTTATATACGCTCCGGCGAAATGATTTTGCAGGGCTCTCAGGAGGATGATTCGTTGATGTCGATTTCCTACTCCTTCAAGGGTAATACGACGCTTTCAAACGGGTCTGGCAAGGGCGTATGGCTCAAAGTCAACGAGTGGGGCGGCAAGCAATACACTTCCAACACTTTGTTTGAAGTGTCGGGCTCCGGCAACGAGCTTCTGCTCTCGGGCTTGGAAATCGGCAAGGACACGCCAAACTGGGACGACGGATACGGCAAGGGCATATTCCGCATCGTCGGCGGCGGCAGCGAAATTATAATGCAAAACGATGGCGACGCCCACAACGGCTTTAAGGTAAACAGCGGCGGCCTGCTTGAATATGTTGTGGACGACACCGGCATAACCGCCATCACAAACCGCACATGGCAAAACAATTCCATCAACGGCTTGCTGAAGGTCGATTTTTCCGAGATAACCACTCTGCAGGACGAGACCAGGTATGTCCTTTACCAGACGACCGACAAAACTCTGCAGCAGCCGGGGCGCATGGCGGACCACTGGTTTGATTTCTCCGATTACGACAATTTGAAGGCCAACAACGATTTTGTATCGGTGATTTTGGCGGATCCCGCTTCCGATGTTTACCGCTTCGCTTTGGAGGAGGAAACCATAGGCGAATTCTCCTACCAGCAGCTCGTAATTTACTACACAAACGGCGTCATTCCCGAGCCTTCCACTGTTGCCGCGCTGTTCGGCGCAATCGCCTTGGCTTTTGCGGCTTACAGAAGAAGAAAGTAAAGTTTTGGCTTTTTGCTTTGAAAGGCGCGGGAAAATGCTTCCGCGCCTTTTTTGCGCAATTTTTGCTTGTGTTTTGTTTAATTTTGCAAAATGCTAAAGCTTAAATTCAACAAAATATCCTGTATGATAAAAGTTAAGTCCTCAAACGATTGCAAATACGACATACTCTCGCTCGGCGAGGTAATGCTGCGCCTCGACCCGGGCGACTCCAGAACCAGAACCGCGCGCTCCTTCAAAGTTTGGGAGGGCGGCGGCGAATACAACGTTGCGAGAGGCTTGCGCAGGTGCTTCGGCCTAAGGGCGGCGCTCGCGAGCGCGTTTGTGGAAAACGAAATCGGATACCTGCTTGAGGACTTCATTTTGCAGGGCGGGGT
>JAGBOM010000257.1 GCA_017633865.1 Opitutales bacterium | reverse complement strand
GTGCGAAAACGTCTGCCCCGTGCGCCCGCATACGGCGATTGTAATTCAGGGGCGTAAAATCCACACTCGCGCCGCTCCATTTAGCGAGAATATGCGCCTGTATGTCCCGCAAAAGGAAAATGCTCCAAAAAGTGCGCCTGAGCCGCTTGAAAATCCGTTCCCCTTCTAAAAAATTTTCGCGCGCTTTTGCCTGTCCCCCGAAATTTCGGGGGGTTTTTTTGCGCATTTTTTTGTTTGTTATATAAAATATTGACACGAAAAATATTGGGAGTAAAATATTTTCGTCTTAACTAAACACGGAGTTATGCATGATGGGAATAAATAAATATATTGGCGCGGGTTTCGCGCTGGGCTTTTGCGGATTTTTGGGCGCTCAAAGCCTAAGCCAAAGCGAATTAAACGATGGCTGGCTGATGCAGGACGCGGAAATCGTCCATAAGCAGGCTCTCGAGGGCGACTGGTTCGAGCAGAGCCAGACGAAGGAGCCCTGGGAGGGCAGGCGGGTTTCGACCGAAAAGTACGACCCCGCCGGCTGGCACAAGGCGACGATTCCCGGCACAATCCTTACAACGCTTGTAAACAACGGGGTTTACGCCGAGCCCCTTTACGACGAAAACAACCGCCCTGAAAAAATCCCCGAAAGCCTCTGCCGCAAAGACTGGTGGTACCGCAACACTATCCATATCCCCGAAGAATTCAGGGGCAAGCGCATTTGGCTGAAATTTACGGGCGTAAACTACAACTCCGAAGTTTGGGTAAACGGCAGAAAGGCCGCCAACATAAACGGGGCGTTCATACGCAGCAATATTGAAATAACTAATGATTTTGGCGTGAACGCGGGGCAGGATTCGGTAATCGCGGTGAGGGTCTCGCCGCCGCCGAACCCCGGCACGCCGTCGGAGCACACCATGGGCACGACAAGCGGGCCGTGCGGGGGAGAATCGTGCATGGACGCCGCAAGCTTTTCAAGCTCGCAGGGGTGGGACTGGCAGTCCGGCATACGCGACAGAAATAGCGGCATCTGGAACCGCGTCTATCTTGCCTCCTCGGGCGACATCGTTTTGAAAGACCCCTATGTGAAAACGGATTTGCCCAACCTGCCCAAGCTCGACTTGGCTACGGTCTCGGTCGACGTTCCCGTAAGAAACGCGAGCGAATACCCCAAGAAATTCAAGGTAAAGCTCGAAATAGATTGCGGAATCTCGCTCGAAAAGGAGGCGGAGCTCGCCCCTTGCGCCGAGGGCGTCGTAAAATTCGAGCCGTCGGAATTTGCGCAGCTGAAAATCCAGAACCCGAAGCTTTGGTGGCCGAACGGTTTGGGCAAGCCCGAAATGTACAAAATGAAGATATTCGCGGAGTGCGAAGGCTCGCCAAGCGACGCTCTCGCGCTTAATTTCGGCATCAGAAAATTCCAGTACTTTGTGGAGGGCAACAAGAACTTCGCGCTCTCGGTAAACGGCGTTAGGGTGTTTATGAAGGGCGGCAACTGGGGCATGGAAGAATCTTTGAAGCGCCTGAATCGGGAACGCCTCGAGGCGCAGGTAAGAATGCACCGCGACGCCAATTTGAACATGATAAGAAACTGGGGCGGGCAAAGCCGCACCGACGAGCTATCCGAATTTTGCGACAAGTACGGCATAATGCTTTGGGAGGAATTCTTCCAGTTCGCCGAGCCCCAGAATACGGCGGTGTACCTCGCCAATATGCGCGACAAGCTTTTAGCGTACCGCAACCACCCGTCAATCGTGCTTTGGTGCGGCAGAAACGAGGCCACTCCCCCGAAATACCTTAACGACCAAATACGCGCGCTCGTTATGGAGATAGACCCCCTGCGCTACTACCAGGCAAACTCGGGCGACAGGTACGGCTTCAACTCCGGCGGCCCGTACGACTGGATGCCGCCCACCCGCTACCAGCGCTACTTCGAGGATCCTCAGTATAATAGAAACGAAACCTTCAAGACGGAAATCGGCGCGCTAAGCATACCGACGGTGGAGTCGATACAGGGAATGTTCCCCAAAAGCGAATGGTTCGCCATTACCGACTCTTGGGCGGAGCACAACTACTGCTCGGGCGGCGGCAGAAAGCACACGCGCTTTATCGCGACCCGCTTCGGCGAGGCGAAAAACCTGCCCGACTTCGTGCGCAAGTCGCAAATGATGAACTACGAGGCGCACCGCGCCATGTACGAAGGCAGAATGGGGCGCATGTTCAACCCCGCGCAGGGCGTTTTGCTGTGGATGACAATCCCCTCCCAGCCGAGCCTCGTCTGGCAGATAATCGCGTACGATTTGGAGCCGAACGCGTCGTTCTACGGCGTGAAGAAGGCGTGCGAGCCCCTGCATATACAGTATAGCGACACGGCGGGCGGG
>JAGBOM010000256.1 GCA_017633865.1 Opitutales bacterium | reverse complement strand
TCGACACCGCGGGCTTCGAGGCCGAAATGGAAAAGCAAAGAGCCCGCGCCCGCGCCGCCCAGAAAAAGGAGCTTATAACCGTTTCGGAAACCTCCGACTCCGCGCGCGCCACGCAGTTCGCGGGCTACGAGCGGGAAAACCTAACGTCCTTTACAAGCACTCTCGACGCCATAATAGAGGGCGACGGCTTCGACTTTGCGGTGTTCGCCCAAACGCCCTTTTACGCCGAAAAAGGCGGACAGGTGGGCGACACGGGCAGCGTCGAAATCTGCGGAAAAACCTTCGAAATTTTAGACACGAAGGTAAATTCCGCCCGAGTCTATCTGCATAAAATCGCGAAAGGCTCGCTCGGCAAGGATATGCTCTCGAAAGAGGCGGTTTTAAACGTGGACGCCTCGCGCCGCAGGGCGATTCAGCGCCACCACAGCGCAACCCACCTTTTAAACTGGGCGCTTCGGGAAGTTCTGGGCGGGCACGTCCAACAGGCGGGCTCTTTCGTAAACGACGAGCGCCTGAGGTTCGACTTCACCCATTTCGAGGCCATCACGCCCGAACAGCTTTTAAAAATCGAGCGCCTGGCAAACTCCAAGATTTTGGAAAACCTTTACGTGCGCTACTACGAGGTTCCGTTCAACGAAGTGCCGAAAGACTGCCTCGCCTTCTTCGGCGACAAGTACGGCGCAATCGTGCGCGTAATCGACATGGGCGGCTTCCACAGCGAGCTTTGCGGCGGCACGCACGTTTCGGCCCTCGGCGAAATCGGCATGATTAAAATCGTGTCGGAATCGGCAATCGCGGCGGGAACCCGCAGAATCGAGGCGGTCGCGGGGGCGGCGGCGTACGGCTACGCGGAAAATCTGCAGGGGCAAATCTCGCAAATATCCGCAAGGCTTTCATGCAAGCCGTCCGACGCCGTCGAAAAGCTCGAGCGCCTCGCGGCGGAAAAGGCCGAGCTTGAGCGCGAAATAAAAAGCCTCAAAAAAGAGAGCGCGGGCAAGGCCGCCGAGGAGCTTGCGGGCGGCATAGTCGAATTCGGCGAAACAAGCTGGATTGTCAAAACCGTAAAAGCGGACGAGGCAAACGTATTGCGCGAGCTTGCCGTTGGCATTTCAAAAAGCGCGGGGCGCGAAAACCTCGCGATAGTTCTCGGCGCGGAAATTTCCGGCAAAGGCTCGATACTCGCCCTTTGCTCCGACGCGGCGGTAAAAAGCGGCGTAAAGGCGGGAGAGCTCATAAAGAAAATCGCCCCCCTTATGGACGGGCGCGGCGGCGGCAAGCCCGACTTCGCCATGGGCGGCGGCAGCGCCTCAAAGCTGAAATCCGCCCTCGACGCGTTCGCGGCCTCGCTCAAATAGCCCGCCTGCAAAAAACAAACGAATCGCAAAAAATAAAAACGCGCGGCGCGAAAAAAGCCGCGCGTTTTTTGCGGCCGCTTGCGGAAGATTTTTTATGAAGGAAGATTTTTATGAAAAAAGCCGCGCGTTTTGCGCGGCCTTCCAAGGTAAAAAAAAGATTCCTTTTGAAACAAAAAAACAATAAAAAACAATAAATTTATTGCCGGA
>JAGBOM010000255.1 GCA_017633865.1 Opitutales bacterium | reverse complement strand
TTCCTTTTCGACGGAGTTTTCCTCGTGGTCGTAGCCGATTATTTGGTTTAGAACGTCGTAAGAGATTCGCTTTTCCCAAAGATCGTCGGCGGCGGCCATGTCGAGCGGCCAGGACTCTTTGGAGCGGTCGGGGGAGAATGTGCCGGACCCCGTAAAATCGAAAGGCTTTTTCATTCTTTCTTTAATCCACTCCAAACGAGCCTCCGCGCGCGGCACGAAAGTTTCGTGGTAGATTTTGTTTGCGGGCAGCATTATGCCCTGCCTTAGAAGCGTCGTGATTATCGGCGCGTAAACGTCCTGGTAGTGCTGGACGTCCGTGGCCAAAAAGAACATTTTTAGGACGTCCAAACTCGCCATGTATTCGCGCACGATTTCCCGCGAGTCCAGATTCTCGAACGGCATTTTAAGGTAATGCCCGCGCTCGAGGCACATTCCGACTATTTCGGACTCCTGCCGCATTTTTGGCGAAGTTATGAGCTTTTGAGGGTCTGCCTCGCGAAGAATCGCGCCGCCTGTTTCGGCGGAAATGTTTTGAAACGCCGCGGCGCACAAGGCGGCGCCAGCTAAAAGCCTGCCTGTATAAAAAAAGATTCCCTTCATATAAAATAAACTGAAAGTTTATCCCAAAGCCGCCGTTTGCCAACACGAAAATTCAACAAATTAAAGGCGGTCTTTTGCGATGTCGAGCACGCGCTTTTCCTCGTCGGTCAGGGTGTGGAAGCCTTTTTCCTTGATTTTATCCAGAATTTCGTCGGTGCGGCGGCGGAGCTCGGCGTCGTCTGAGATATTGACTTTGAATTTGTAGTCTGAGGCGCGGCCCATTCCGCGCGGGCGTTTTATTTTTCCGAAATGCGCAAGCCCTCGGAATTTTCCCGAAACCGCCATGGCGCACAAAACCCCGAAGGCCATGCCGCCCAAGTGCGAAGAATACCCTATGCCCCCGCCCGCCGAATACGGCGCAAGCTCGACAAAAACCATCCCGAAAAATTCGCACGCGGCAACTACATACAAAATCGCGCGCGGGCGTATGGCTATCGGGAACACTCCGAAAAGCGCGAAGAGAGATTTTTTATTTTCCATCAAAAAGAACCGCGCCGCCATAAGCCCCGCGACCCCCGCGCTCGCCCCGACCAAATGCGACATTCCCGCAAACGCCGAAACCGCCAGAAAAGCCAGCCCGCCGCCCAAGACCGACGCGAAATACACAAACAATGTGCGCCCCGCGCCGCAGTCCCGCTCAAAGCCCCCGCACACAAGCCACAATATCAGAAGATTTACCCCCAGGTGCAAAAAGCCGCCGTGCAAAAACGAATACGTTAAAAGCGTCCAGATTTTGCCCGAGCCCAGCGCCGATAGCGACAGCGAAAAGTACCGCGCCAAAACGTCGGAATTAAAAAAGTTTAAAAGCAGGGCGTTGGCGGCGAAAACCGCGGCGTTGATTATTGTTATAAGCTTTATCGCCGAAAACGCCTCCGCGGGGGCGGATTCCCTTTTTGAAAAATAGTCTCTATCTTGTATCATTTTTCGTCAATTCTTCAACGGCGAGCCCCGCAAGGCGGACGCCGAAAATCGAGGTTATTACAGCGGACGAGCCGATGATTTTTTTTGAGCCTTCGCCGCCGCTTGCCACGTGGCTTGACTCCGACAAAATTTCGTCCGAAAATACGCACATAAAGTCCGCGCTTGCCGCGCCTCCGCCCCGCAGAGCCTTTCTGACCGCGGAGGCCACCGGGCAGCCGCGGGTCTTGAAAACGGGGGCGGTTTTTATAAACGAAGGGTCTTTTCTGCGCGCCGCCCCCATGCTCGACACGAGTTTAATATCGGAGGAAAGCGCGGCCTTTATAAGCGAAATTTTGGGCGCGATAGAGTCTATTGCGTCCACTACGATGCCGGGCTTTTTTAAGAGGAGATTGGGTATGGATTTTTCGTCGATATAGCCGTCAAAAATTTCAACGTTTGCGGCGGGGTTGACGTCGAGAACCCTGCCCTTCATAACGTCGGTTTTGCGAAGCCCCAAAGTTGACTCGAGCGCGCCGATTTGCCTGTTTATCTATGAGCGCTCGAAAGCGTCGCAATCGGCGAGGATAAAATTGCCCACTCCCATTCTCGCCAAAATTTCAAGCGCGAAACCGCCGACCGCGCCGAGCCCGCATACGAGGGCTTTCGAGGCCGCGAGCTTTTTGCCGAAGCCCTCCCCGTACAAAATTTCCAATCGCTCAAAAGAATTCATTTTTTAAAAAACTCCGAAAAATTTTCGCCGACGGCCTCGAGAATGCGCCCCTCGCCCTCGCCGCGGACGCGCGCCAAAATAGCAGCCGCCAAAAGCAAATCGCCAGCCTTCGCCCCGCCGTCGCTTTCAACGAGTATTTTTGACGGTTCGGCCGCCTTCGCGCACGCCGCGCCCTTTGCCGAGGCAAGCTCCCTCGCCCCGAACGAAAAAAACGCGCCAAGTTTGGAAAGCTCCCCCGCAAGCTCCGCCGAGCAATTCGCGGCGTGAATCATAAAGCGCCTTGCGGGACGGACGGATTCTAGAATTTTTACCAAGTCGCCCCAAGCCCCGCAGCAGTGCACAACAGCGGGAAGCCCGCAGTCGCTTGCGATTTCAAGCTGGCGGCGGAAAAATTCTATCTGCAAATCGTAGCCCGGCCTGTTTTTATCGAGGCCAATTTCGCCAACGGCGCGGGCATAGGGCAAAAATTTCGCAAGTTCCGCTTCCGGAAAAATTTTATATTCCGAGGCGAACCACGGGTGTATGCCGTATGCCGCCTTAATAAACTCGCCGAGCTTAGACGCCGTTTCGGCAAGACAAGGCATATCTTTTAAAGACGCCGAAGCCGAGCACGCCCATACGTTTTTGGCGCGGGCAAACTCTTTTAGAGCCTCGGAATTTTCCGGAAAGTGCAGGTGCGAATGTGCGTCGTAAAAATTCATTAAAACGCCGTCAGGAAAATCTCGCGCGCAAGGTTTTCGGGAATGTCGGAGCGCACAACGCCCTTGCCGATTCCGTCCATAAGCACAAACCTGCTCGCGCCCGCGACGGTTTTTTTATCGCGCTTTACGGCGTTTAAAAGGCTTTCAATATCAAGGCTTTCGCGCAATTTTACGGGCAGTCCGTACTTTTTTAGAACGCTCTCCGTCTTAAAAACGTCCTCCGC
>JAGBOM010000031.1 GCA_017633865.1 Opitutales bacterium | reverse complement strand
TAAATTCGTGTCCGGCTTCTTCGAGAAATCGGGCTACAAAACCGAAATCGCAAACGGCAAGTGGCGCGGATTTTTCCACTCCACAGGCCACGGCATAGGCCTCGACATACACGAGGAGCCGCGCCTTGGGCTTTCCAAAAACGTTCTTAGGGAAAACGAAGTTGTAACCGTCGAGCCCGGCCTCTACTACGAAGGCCTCGGCGCCTGCCGAATCGAGGACAACTGCCGCGTGCTTAAAAACTCGCGCGAGCTCCTCTCGAACTTCGACTACGACTGGGTTGTAAAGTAATGCCGCAAAGCCTGAAAAACATTCTAAAAATCGCCCTCGGCACTTTCGGCTCGAGAATTCTGGGGCTTTTGCGCGACATTCTCACAACCGCCTTCATCGGCGTGAACGCCGTAAGCTCCGCCTTCGTTTTGGGGTTCAACATTCCAAACCTGTTTAGGCGGCTGATGGGCGAAGGCGCGCTTTCTACCGCCTTTGTCCCGATTTTTTCGCAGGCGCTAAAAGAGAGCGGCGAAAACAGGGCTTTCGACTTTCTAAATAAAATCGCGACCCGCGCGATGCTTGCGCTCGTTTTTTTGGTCGCGCTCGGGGTTGGCGTTTCGGCGTGCGTATATTTTACTCCGGACATTCCGACCCGCTACGTTTTGGGCGCGCAATTTTCGGCGCTGATGATGCCCTACATGATTTTAATCTGCCTTGCGGCGCTGCTTTGCGCGGCTTTGAACGTTTTGGGCAGGTTCGCCCTGCCCGCCCTCACGGCGGTTTGGCTGAACGTGGCGCTTATTTCGTCCATAGTTTTGGCGGGGGCGGCGCTTAATCTCGACGCTAAAAACATCGCTCTATTTATGTGCGGGGGCGTGCTTTTGGGCGGGGCGCTCCAATTTTTCATCCCGTTTTTCGAGCTGCGCGGGCTCGGCTGGAAATACAAGTTCGACCTCTCTCCGAGCCGGGAAATTTCCGAGTTTACAAAGCTCTTTCTGCCGGCGCTGGCGGGGGCGGCCGTAATACAGATAAACATGTTCGTCTCGCAGCTTCTCGCCATCTCTATCGACAACACAGCCGCGAGCGCGATTTACATATCGTCAAGGCTTGTGGAGCTTCCGCTGGGGCTTTTTACTTTCTCGATAGTGGCGGTATATTTCCCGAAGCTTGCCTCGCTTATCTCCGCCGAAAATTCGGGAGCCTACGCCTCGGAATTTTCAAACGGCTTAATAAGCCTTATGTTTATTTCGATTCCCGCGGCTCTCGGACTTGCGAGCCTAAACCGCGAAATTCTCTCGCTCGTATTCCAGTGGGGCAACTTCGATTCGGGCGACGTAAACATATGCTCTCCCATTCTCGCAATAAGCGCGCTTGGCATTCCGTTTTACTCGCTCGCCACGTACTCGTCGCGCGGATTCCATTCGCTTAAAGACACAAAAACGCCCGTCAAGATTTCCGCCGCGGCGTTCTTTATAAACATAGGCGCGGCGCTTTGCCTAATCGCGAGCCTCGGCGCGAGGGCGCTTGCGCTTGCGAACGTAATTTCGGGGGCGTTTCAGGCGGCGGCTTTGGGATTTTTATTTTGGCGCAAAAAAAGCGTCGAAAGCTCCCTGTGGGAAATCGCAAAAATACTTGCTTCAAGCGCGGCGATGCTCGCCTTTATATTCGCGTCAAAAAATATTCTCGCCGCGCATTTTAGCGGCAAGACATACGCTCTCGCTGCGGTATGCGCCGTTATCCCCGCAGCGGTCTGCGTTTACGCGCTTGCGCTTTTCGCCCTTAAATTCAGGGGCTTTAACGACATTAAAAACCTGCTGAAAAGAAGGGCCGCAAAATGAATTCGAGGGAGCTTTTTTTAAACGCCATAAGCCTTAAAAAGACCGAGCGCGCGCCTTTTTGGATTATGCGCCAGGCGGGGCGATACCTGCCCGAATACCGCGCCCTGAAAGAAAAACACCCGTTTACGCAAATCGTAAAAACGCCCGGGCTCGCGCTCGAGGCGACGCTCCAGCCAATACGGCGCTTCGACTTCGACTGCGCGATTTTGTTTTCGGACATACTAGTGGTTTCGGAGGCAATGGGCTTTCCGTACTCGTTTGCGGACGGAAAGGGAATTTCTCTTTCCCGAACGATTTCAAGCGCCTCCGACATCGAAAATATGCCCTCCCCCGACGGCGTCTGCGAAAGGCTTTTTTACGTTAAAAACGCCCTCGGCCTAATAAGGGCGGAGCTCCCGAACAAGGCTCTTTTGGGCTTTTGCGCGTCCCCCTTTACGCTCGCGGCCTACATGGTTGAAGGCGGCTCCTCCAATGCCTTTCCGAAGTACCGCGCCTTTATAAAAAACTGCCCGAAGGAGTTTGAAAAGCTTATGGATATTTTGGCGCAGGCAACTTCTTCATACGCGAAAATGCAGGCGAATTGCGGGGCGGACGCCGTCCAAATTTTCGACTCGCACGCATATCTTGCCCCGCGCGGAATGTACGAAAATCTTTCGGGCAGATACGCCCGAAAAGTGGCGGGCTCGCTTAAAGGAGAGGCGTATAGCATACTTTTCGCAAACAAAATGTCGGGCAGATTCGGCGAAATTATAAGCGCCGGCGCCGACGCCTATTCGCTCGACTCCTCCGCGCGCCTTTCCGAAATCCGCAAAAAATTCGGCGGCGGGTTCGCCCTGCAGGGCAACCTCGCCCCCGAAATTCTGTCAGCCGAAAGCCCGCAAGCCTGCGCACAAAAAACGCGGGAAATTCTTGGCGACATGGCGGGCTCGCGCGGGCACATACTCAATTTGGGGCACGGCATTCTGCCCGACGCCAATCTTGAAAACGTCGAAGCCTTCGCCGAAACCGCAAAAAATTTCAAATACGATGAATAATCTAAAAGACCTGATTTTAAAGTACGAAACCCCCGGCCCGCGCTACACCTCCTACCCCACCGCCCCGCACTTTTCCGAAGCCGCCGACGCCCGCGCCCTCGCGCAAGACGCGGTTTTAAAAGACGCCCCCCGCTCGCTTTACGTGCACATACCATTTTGCAAAACCGCCTGTCTTTTCTGCGGATGCTCCACAAGCGTCTGCACAGACTTGAAAAAGGCGGACGAATACCTGTCGCTTGTCGAGCTTGAGCTTGAACTCTGGAAAGATTTCGGGCTTAAAAAATGCCCGCTCGAGCAAATCCATTTCGGCGGCGGGACTCCGAATTTTTTAATTCCCGAACAGATTTTAAGGCTCGGGCAAATCATAAAAAAACATTTCGACATTTCAAAAACCTGCGAATTTTCCGCCGAGCTCGACCCGCGCACCCTCACGCAGGAAAAAGTCGAGGCCTTCGCGAAAATCGGCGTTAACAGAGCCTCAATCGGCGTGCAGGACACGAATTTAGAAGTGCAAAAGGCGATTTCAAGAATCCAGCCGCAAGAGATGAACCTGCGGGTTTTCGAGTGGCTGCGCGCAAGCGGAATCGAAAAAATCAACATAGATCTTATGTACGGCCTGCCCCTTCAAACGCGCGAAAACTTCCGAAGCACGATAGAAAACGCGGTAAGCCTGCGCCCCGACAGAATCGCGCTTTTCAACTACGCCCACGTCCCGTGGATGAAGGCCGCGCAAAAGGCTCTGGAAAAATACCCCCGCCCGCAGGGCGCGGAAAAGGTGGAGCTCTTTGAGGACGCCATGGCGGCGTTCGAGGCCGCGGGCTTTGAATATATCGGCCTCGACCACTTCGCCCTGCCGCATGACGAACTTATAAAGGCGCGCGAAAACGGCACGCTGCAAAGGAATTTTCAGGGGTACAGCACCCGCAAGGGGCTTGACGGCTTCGGCGTCGGGCTAACGTCGATTTCGCAAACCGAAAACTCCTACCGCCAAAACTCCAAGCTTATGCCCGAATACGAAAAGTCCGTAAAATCGGGCGTTTTGCCCATTGCCCGCGGGGTGTTTTTAACGCCTGAAGACCATATCTGCCGCGCCGCCATTATGGAAATAATGTGCATGCTTCGCCTAAACTTTGCGGAGTTTGAAAATAAATTCCCAGTCCGCATAAAAGACGAATTCCCCGCCGCAATCCCCGCCCTAAAAGAGATGGAAAGCGACGGGCTCTTGAAGCTTACAAACTCCGGCCTTGAAATTACAAAAACCGGCAGGCTTTTTATACGCAACATAGCCATGCTTTTCGACAAGCGCCTCGGCGCGGAAAAAAGCATCTACTCAAAAACGCTGTAAAAATCCCCGCGCTCCGCCAAAATTTTTTCCGCAAAAAAGACGCAAAAACGCGTCTTTTTTTTGCATATTTTCCATTGCGCAAGCCTCGAAACCGGCTATACTATCTATCATAAAAATTCCCGATTTATTACCATGCAAACCGTTAAAAAATTTTCAACTTTTTTATATACGCGCTCGGCGCGCTTTCAATAATCTGCGCGGGGGCAATAATTTGCCTCATCGCGATTGCGGCTTACGAGTTGTACCATCCCAACCCGACAGGGAAAATTCCGCGGAATTTTCCGGCTACAAACACATTTTTAAGATTGGCGGCGAAAACTCCATAGGCGCGGAAAATTTCGACAAGATTTTATACAGTTTTGAATCCGCAAGGGCTTTCAACGGCGACGGCGAAACCTTCCTAAAAATCCGGTTAAAGCCCGAGGCTCTAAATCGCGTTTTAAAAAATCCTTCAAAAAACCCCGCCTCGACGTGGATTCCAGGCACCTCCCTAAACGCCTACCAAAAGAAAGCGGCCGAATTCGCCTTCAACTGTTATGAAAAAAGGCTCTCCCCCGAATTTTCCGAAAGGCATCTTTTTTATTTTCGGCGAATAAGAAGCGGACAGTGGAGCGATATATACTTTGCCGAAGTTTTAATTTACGACACCAAAGAGCATATTCTCTATTACGCGGACACAAAAATTTAAAGGGGCTTTTTTATATGAAAATTCTTTGGAAGATGACAAAAATATCGGTTTACCTCGCGGGGCTCTTAACCGCGGTGTTCTTTATGCTCTTGGCTGCAAAGAGCTGCGTAAGACCCGTTTTAGACTCCGCTTTAGACCCGCAGCCCTACTGCCGCAACGCCTTGGTAAATTCCGGCTTACCCAAAGGCGCGCAATTCAAGATTGAAGATTTTGAAAATATTAAGCGCGGCAAATACGCCAAAATTTTAATAGACCAAGAATCCCTGCACGGCGCGGATTTTCCGAAAGCCCATTCTTCCGTCGGGGAAAAATTTATCCCGTCCGACAAGCTAGATGAACAAAGCCTTGAGGTTTTGGCTTTCGCGATGAAATCGGCCGGAGGCAAAGCGCCGTTTACCTTGGAGGAATTAAAAAGCGGGGGCTTTTCCGTTTGCATATCGTGGACTGATTATGCGAACAACTCCGTTGTTTGGGCCGACACTTGCGTTTACCGCGCGCCCTATTTTTATATTTTCGAGCGGAACGCAAAGGCCGAATAAAATTTTTAGAAGTCGAAAAGCTCGCCTTGCTTCGGCTCGGTTTTTGGGAGAAAGTCGGCGAACTTCTCCTTCCAGTCCTCAAGCTTTTCGAGGTAGTAGGAGGCGTCGTAGGGCAGAGTTTTTGGGTCGTACATTTCGGCGGGGTAAGCCCGTTTCCAGTCCGCGCCCTTTTTAAGCTCGGCGTCGGAAATAAAGTAGCAAACTTTGTCCCCGCTTTTCAGGGCGCGGTTCGACTTTAGCGCGGCCTCCATGCTGGCTCGCCTGCCCTTGCCGGAGAGCTCCACCGTCTTTTTATAGGCCTCGGGGTTCGAACCGAGATGCTCGCATTTTGCTATCATTGAAATGGGGCACTTGCCGCTTGAAATTTCGCGCTCCAATTTTTCGAGAACGTCCTCGATTTTTTCGCCGCTTATGCCGAGCAGGATATTTATGTAGTCGAGCGTAAGCTTGCGCAAAAAGCCTTCGAGCGAACGGCTGCGCAGAGCCGAGCCCTTTAGGATAGCCTTGCCGTTTTCGAGAAGGGCGTAGTTTTTCGCCTTGTAGCAGAACATCGCCTCGTACTTGCCGTCGAACTCCAAATCAACGCCGTCCGGCAGGTGCCCGTCAACGAGATTTACAAGCTCTTCGGGGCGTTCAAAATACTTGCCGCAAGAGATGTAAACGCCGTCGGTGTCCGCCTCCAAAACCTCGCAGCCTCGCCTTTTGAAATTTTCGATAATTTCGGAAAGAAGCTCCCTGCCGAGCGTCGTAACTTCGTCCGCAAGCTTGGCGTCGGAAAATCTGGCGGTTGCAAGCCCCAAGTAGCCGTAGAACGAATTTATGAGGATTTTGAAGCTTGCCTGGCGCGCGGAAAGCTCGTTTTTTTCGTCGATATTTTGGGCGAGACGCGCGCGCTTTTTATAGTCGAGCCGCTTGGCTCTCAAATCTTTTAAGACGTCCAAGAACACTTTAAGGGTGTCGTTTTGCGGGCATTTTCCGATTGCGAGCATCAGGCTCGGGTAAAGCGAGGCGACATCGTAATGCAAAACGTTTTTAAAAACGCCGCGCTTGAATGTCGCGCTAATCGCGCCCGAAACGCCGTTTTGCGCCACGGGAACTTCGGGCAGAGCCTGCCGCGCCGCGAGGTACTTTTCCAAAAAGATGTATTCGACCTTTACCCCCGTTCCGCGCAACAAACATTCCTGAAGCGTTAGCGGAAAGTTTTTGACCTGCGCGACGTAGGTCGGCAGCAGCCTGTCGGCAAGCTCGCGGGTTTCGCGAATGTCGTCGGAAAGGTATTTTTTGAAGGTCTCGCGGTCGGAAACGAAAAAGTTTTGGATTTCTCGGCCGTCGATGTAGGTGCGCTCGGCCTTGTTTGAAAAGCCGAAATGGAGCGCGGCGTTCTTCAGGCTGTAGGAGGAAAGCTCGCGCGCGGAAATGTCGTAAAGTTGAAGGAGTATGAGAGTGTCGACAACCGTTCTTCCGGGAATGTCGCACCTCAAATAGTCGAACTGCCTTTCTGCGATTTTTACGCGCGAATTTCTGAACGAGCACTCGCCGCCGAACCTGCCCCAGCGCATGGGCATTTTTAGGCGCTTTAGCCTGCGCCTGATAAAATCGAGGTCGAACCTAAAAATGTTGTGCCCCTCGATAGTGTCGGGGTCGAGCTCGATTATGCGACGCTCAAGCTTGGACAAAAGCGCGGCCTCCGCCCCGTCAGAAAAATCTTCGATTTCAATTATCTCGGTTTCGCCGGCAAAGCCGAGGCCTACTGCTATAACCCTGTCGCCCGCCCTCTCGGGGTTCGGAAAGCCCGCCTCCGACGAGGTTTCGATGTCGAGCTGCATGCGCCTCAAGCCCGCAAAGCCGCAATTAAGAAACATTCGCCCGCCGCCCGACATCAGATACTGGTTCTCGAGACAGGATACCTTTTCTATCGCCATGTCGCGCGGGCGGTTTTTCAAAAATCTTTCGTATTCGGATACGTTTTTAAAGCGCAAAAGCGTGTTTAGGCCGCCCCCGCCGCCCCTTAAAGCCTCCGAGCTTTCGGCTTCGGGCGCGGCGCGGTCAGCCCATAAAAACGGCTTAAAATCCTCCTCTATAATTTTTTGCGAGCCGTCCGGGGCGCGCAGAAGAACGCGCGCCTTCGAGTCGTCGCCGACATGGAGCCCCGCAATGCTAAAATCGTTTTCGGCCATAGCTTAAACATCGGTTTTTTCCGCAAAAAATGCTTGCGGATATTTGCGATATTTTCAAACTTATTTCTTTTAAAAAAGCAAATTTTATGGAAAAACCAAACATAATATTGTTGGGCGCTCCGGGCAGCGGCAAAGGCACAAGAGCCGTTGTTTTAAGCGAAGTTTTGGGCGTTCCCCAAATCGCCACCGGAGACCTTTTCCGCAAAAACCTTAAACTCATGACCGAAATCGGCAAGGTCGCCAAAGGCTATATCGACAGGGGCGAGCTCGTTCCCGACGAAGTCACCGCCGCAATGCTCCGCCAGAGGCTCGAGGAGCCCGACGCGCAAAACGGCTTTATTTTGGACGGCTTCCCGCGCTCCGTAAACCAGGCGAAAATCCTCGACGGGCTCCTCGCCCAAAAAGGCGCGAAAATCAATTCCGTAATCTACATCAAAGTCGACGACGAGGAAATCGTAAAGCGGCTCTCCGGCAGAATGATTTGCTCTAAGTGCCAGGCTCCGTACCATAAAATCGACAACAAGCCAAAGCGCGAAGGCGTGTGCGACAAATGCGGCGGCGAGCTCGTCGTCCGCGACGACGACAACCCCGACACTATCCGCAAGCGCCTAAAAGTCTTCCACGAAACAACCTTCCCCCTCGTGGAGCTCTACCCAAAGAGCGGAATCCTTTCGGAAATTAAATCGGAAAAATCCGCGAACGGACTCAAGTTCGACATGGCCGAACTCTCAAGGCGCCTCGGCTTTATAAAGTAGCCGTATGAAAATCCTTTGCATAGGCGACATTGTCGGTAAGCCCGGGCGGCAGGCCGTGTTCGACTTCCTCCCTAAAATCAGGGAGGATTTGGGCATAGACTTCGTGGTCGCGAACGCGGAAAACTCCGCGGGCGGCAGCGGCGTCACCAAAAACATGGCCGACTACCTCACCCGCGCGGGCGTAAACGCCCTCACTCTCGGCGACCATATCTGGGACCAGCGCTGCTTCGAGGGCGAAATAGAATCCGTGCAAAACCTGTGCAAGCCCGCAAACCTCCCGCCCGAAAACCCCGGCAAAAACTATGTGCTGGCCGAGGCCAAAGGGCTGAAGATTGCGGTGTTCTCGCTGCTCGGGCAAACGCTTATGAAAATCAAGGCCGACTGCCCGTTTAGAGCCGCCCAAAAAACGATGGACGAGCTCGAAAAAATCGCGGACATCACAATTCTCGACTTCCACGCCGAAACCTCGTCCGAAAAAGTCTCGATGGGCAACCTCCTCGACGGGCGCGCCACAATCGTTTACGGCACCCACACCCATATCCCCACCGCCGACGCCCGCATTCTGTCGGGCGGCACAGCCTACATATAGGACGTCGGCATGACGGGCCCGTGGGACGGCTGCCTCGGGCGCG
>JAGBOM010000030.1 GCA_017633865.1 Opitutales bacterium | reverse complement strand
TGGAGTCGAGCTTCGGCAGCAGCGCCTCGAAGCCCGAAAGCTCCTCCGCGCCCATCGCGCCCAAAACATAGTCCGCCAAATCCATGCCCTTGAACGGCTTCGCGCCGAGCCCTATGCGAACCCGCGCAAAATCGTTGCCGCAGCGGTTGATGATGTCGTTTACGCCGTTATGGCCGCCCGACGACCCCCCCTGCGAGATTTTCATTCTGCCCGAATCCAAAGTGATGTCGTCGTAAAAGACGGCGACTTCGGAAATGTCGAGCTTCAAAAACCTGAGGATGTTCGCCAAGTTCACGCCGCTTTCGTTCATATAGCCCTCGGCCGCCGCGAATATTATTTCGCGGCCTCCCACAAGGCCTTTTGCAAGGTACGCCGCGCAATATTTGTTGCGCGCAAACGTCGCCCCGAACCGCCTGCCGAGCCGGGCGACTGCCTCCATGCCGGCGTTGTGCCGCGTCGAGGCGTATTTGGAGCCCATATTGCCCAAGCCGATTGCGAGCTTGACGGACATTTTTTAACTTAAAAGAGCTTTCGCGCAAAAGCGCGGTTTTACTGCTTGGCGGCTTCCGCGGGAGCGGCGGCAGCGTCCGCCGGAGCTTCGGCCTCGGCGGCGGGTTCTTCCTCCTTAGCCTCAGCCACGCAGGAAACAACGGGCATATCGGCGTGCGCGCCGTGGATTTCCACGCCTTCGGGAAGCTTCAAGCCGGAAACTACGATGATGTCGCCAACGTGCATAGCCGAAACGTCCACAGCGATGAATTCCGGAAGGTCGCGCGGGCGGCAGCGAATGCCGATTTCGTGCAGCTGTATGTCCAAAACGCCGTTTTCGTTCTTGACGCCTTCGGCCTCGCCCTGGAAGTGCAGGGGAACAACAGCGTTCATAGGCTTGCCGCGGACGACTTCCTTAAAGTCGATATGCTCGGCCTTGCCGCTAAGGGTGTTGCGCACAACTTCCTTCAACATTGCGTAGCGGGATTCCGTCCCGTCGCTGAAGTGGATTTCAATAAGAGCCGCCTTGCCTACAACGGATTTCGCGACTTCTTCGAATGTTTTTTCGTCGACAAGAAGGTTTTTGCAGCCGCTTTCGCCGTAGATAACCGCCGGGATTTTGCCTTCCTTGCGATAGCGCTTTGCGGTTGTGCCGCCAACGCTGTCTCTATTGGACACATTCAGATTGATTTGTTTCATTGTATGTTTTCTCTTGTATTTATATATGTAAAAGCTACGCCGAAAACTTCGCTTCGACAAGTTAAATTTATGAAAAGTATTGAACCCTACTACCTATTGCGCAAATTGCAACTTAAAACTTCCATTTTTTTGATTATTTTTTCGATTTTCAGTTCTAAAGGCTTGCTTTTTTGCAAAAAAAGCCCTCTTATTACCGATTTTTACGGCAAAGCGCGCAAAAATTTTTGCGTCTTCAAAAGCCCCGACTCAATTAAATTTATCGGAAAAAATGAGATACAAGCACATAATTTGGGACTGGAACGGCACGGTCGTAAACGACTCGTGGCTGAGTTTTGAAATTCTCGAAAGCTTTTTGGACAGGTTAGGCCTTAAAAAAATCACCCTGCAAGACTACCGCGACAATTTTTCGTTCCCGGTGATAGACTTTTACAGAAAGCTGGGCTTCGACATATCAAAAGACCGCTTCGACCGCCTCGGCGAGGACTTTATAAAGCGTTTCAGGGCAAAAGAGCGCGAATGCAAATTAAACCCCGGAGCCCTCGAGCTTATGGAGAAAATCGGCTCTCTCGGCGTGGGCCAAAGCGTGCTTTCCGCCTACCAGAAAGATTGCCTAAAAGACGCGGTAAAATTTTTCGGCGCGGAAAAATATATGTCGAACATCGTGGGCCTTGACGACGTAAAGGCGAACACGAAGCTTGAAACGGGCAAGGCGTTCATATCGTCGCTTGGCGTGGACCCGTCCGAAATTTTGATTATCGGCGACACCGACCACGATTTTGCCGTGGCCTCCTCCTGCAAGACCGACTGCTTTTTAATCGCCCTCGGCCACCAAAGCTTCTCGCGCCTGTCAAAAACCTCCGCGCGGGTTTTCGAGAGCTTTGAGGATATGTCAAAGGCGCTTTTTGGCTAACGGAAAAAACGCGTATTTTTACGCGTTAAATATTTTAAGAGCCTCCAAGCCCGACATTCCCTCGCTTACGCCCATAGAGCGCGCAAGCGGCGAAACCGCGGAAACCTTGGCTTTTATCATGTCGCCGTAGTTTTTCACGCCGCCTACAATCGCGCCCGCCTGGTTGAACTTTTCGGCGGCGGCAATGTTTATGTAGCCGCAGGCCAAAAATCCGCGCGCGCCCTTGATTATCATTAGCGACAGCCCGTACATGTCCACTTTTACGGCGTCGCACATTTTGCCGTTTACTTCGTATTTTTCTTCCATAAAATTTTTGTTCTAAACGTATATCATCTTCTTGGTCATGCCGCCGTCGCAGTAAAAATTCTGACCAGT
>JAGBOM010000254.1 GCA_017633865.1 Opitutales bacterium | reverse complement strand
GGAGTTTTTGCGTTTTTTTAGCGAGTTTGCAAGACGAGGGAGAGGGGGCGTTTTTTTAGCGGCGGCAGAGTGGGCGCGGGGCGCGGTTGGGCGTGGTTTTGCGTTTTTTTGGCGGCAGGGGAAGGAGGGGGCGCCGTTTTTAATAAAAAACTTGGATTTCAAATTGTTTTTATGCGCAAATCGTCGATTTTTATATAGTTAGGAAAGTTTTTTAAAAAAATTTTAAAAAAAGCTTTACAAGGCTGTGCTATGCCATACTATTTCCCTCAACAATTTAAAAATATCTATCTATGAAAAAGACAATGTTTTTGAAATCGCTTGCCATTGGCGCGCTCTTTTTGCAGGGCAACCTTTGGGCGGCGAATTATGAATATACCCCCGGCGCGTCGTCTGAAGGCATGGCGTGGTCAACAGTGTCTTGGACGGGCGCGACACCGGAAGAGCCCCTGCCGCAAAGCGCTTCAACCGTTCTTGTAAATATTGACGACGCCGACAATCCGTTTGTGGTTGACGGCGCGTATACAATCGGCAACTTTACCGCAAACGGCTATTCCTACGTTTTAATCGACGGCGAGGGCAAATCTCTTACAACAACCTTAACGGGCTCGCCTTATGGCGACGTTATTTTGAACGACAATTCCTCGCTTCTTGTTCAAAACGGCGCGTCGATTACCCTCGCCAACGGCATGAGCCTCAAGGTAAGGAACAATTCCTCCGCTGTGTTTGATAAAGCAACCTTTACTGGTGGCCTTTACGAAACCGTAAACAGCCTTACTTTCCGCAACGGTTCGACGTGGAATATTAAGGGCTATCAAGCCCAAATGCAAAATACCAATATCCTCTTTGAGGATTCTTCATTACTCGGCGGCTTAAATTTTGGCGACGGCCAGAAAGGGGCTAATTCAAAGCATTTTGTTCTCGACAATTCCACATGGAACGCCAATAACGGCGGCGTTAACATTGCGGGAGTGGTTGAAGTCTTGAACGGCTCTTCAATTTCAAACACTCCGCACTTCAACATCGGCCACGACGGCAACATGTCGGCGGGCTTGTACAAGCTCGTTGTAAGGGGCGCGGACGACGAAACCCGCTCGAGCGTTTCGGGCACCAATCTTTGGCTGAACGTCGGCGCGGGCTCGCAAAGCATTATGTCTTTTGAAGGCTATACCGACGCCACTTTCGGCGGCGCAAATTCTACAGCCAAATATACCGGCGGCGACATGTCCATCTTGTTCAGCGGAGAAGACAACAACTTTACGATGGGCGGCTACGGGAATTTCGGCTCTTCGCGCGACAATAATCTGCTGGCCTCGGGCAACTGGATTATCACAACCGCCCATATGGACGGCGAAACTGAAGTTTTCGCGACCAACACCACCTTTACAGAAACCAGCTACTTCGCAATCAAGGGCTCAAAGGCCGAAGGCGGCTCGACAATCGTGGCGGGCATCGACTGGGCTGGCTCCACAAACGAATTCTCCGTCGCCGGCAACACCGCGATTGACCACGACATGAACGCGGGCGGCACGAGCCTAAAATATATTACGGTTCGCGACGGCGCGGAAATGAATCTCCACAACACTTATGTGGGCTCGGAAGAAACTTCTTCAGCCAGCGGCCAAAGCGGCACCGCGCACTTGACCGCGACAGGTTCGGGTACAACTCTTAACATTTCCGGCAGCCTTAACTTGCGCAATTCCATTTATGACGACGCCGCAACCCAGAGCCTTGTAACGGTTTCAGACGGCGCGGAAATGACTGTGGGCGCAATCAATATAGCGACCAACGCAAACAGCTCGGGCGGCAGGGCCGTGTTTGAAATTAACGGCGCCGATACAGATGTTGCTTTCTCTTCC
>JAGBOM010000253.1 GCA_017633865.1 Opitutales bacterium | reverse complement strand
TTTACCTTGAGCTTTTTCAGGCAGTTTTCGGAAAAGTCGACGTGGATTGGGTGCACCATGTAGGCGTCCAAAGCCGCCTTGTCGCGGACGGTTACGACTATCGCCGCGGCGAAGGTGTCGTCCACAACGGGGCGCTCGCTGATATGCGGGGCTCCGCACACAAAGCCGTCAAAGCCGTCGAGCTTTATGTCGCCCAGCTTTTTTGCGGCGTTTAAGAGAGTCTGGTTGTCAAGGCTGGATTTTGTCCTGAAAACGACTATGTGAGTAATCATGCTATCTTTCCTGAGGGATTTTAAATCTGTAGTTTTGCGTCTTTGCAAGGGCGGCGGTGTTTATTTGGGTTCCGTTGCGCTCTATTTTAAAGTCGGCAATCTCCATGTTTTTGGGGGAGAAAATCAGGGGCGCGTCGGAGGCGAAGCTTTTGGTTTGCCCCTTATAAATTTCGCCTTCAAAAAGCGCGGCGCCGTTTTCCTCGGCGATTTTAAACGAGGTGTCTTTTAGGGCTGTGATTGAAATTTCCAGCGCCTTCTTTTCTTCGACGACAACGGCCGGCTCTGAGCCGCCCTCCGCCGCGGGGGGCTGTGTCAATTTTTGCAGCCCCCAAACGAGGGCCACAATCGCCATAACCACAATCGCTATAACGGCTCCCGCCTTAAAGAAGGTCGATTTTTTTAAAGCGGAAACGTCGAGCCTCACCTTGGGGGATTCCGCGGAGCCTTCGGAGTAGCCGTCCTCGGGGGCGGCGGCGCGCTCGCGCTTGGAGTCGGATACGATTTCGCCGAGGAACTGCTCCTTCGTTTTGTGGGCGCGCTCGCTTTCGGCCTCCTTTTCCGCGCCGGCGAAGGCGAGGTAGTCGGCCATGACGGCGCTTTCGTCGAGGCCGAGGTATTTGGCGTAGAGCCTTAAAAATCCTCTTCTGTAAATGTCGGGCAGGTCGTAGTCGAAATTGCCGTCCTCCATGTTGCGGATATAGTCGCTCCTGATTTTTGTGGCGTCGTGGACGTCCAAAATTTCGACGCCCTTTGCTATTCGCGCGCTTTTTAAAGTTTCTCCGAGATTCTTCATTGTAAGAATCAGTCAAATTTATAATCCGGCCCATTGCAACAAATTTCTAAAAAAATTTCCCCCGCGGGCAGAATAAAATTTACATGCGCGCAAATATCGCTAATAGTTTTACGCGATATAATTTTTTTTGCGCCCCCGCGCCAAGCCGGGGCGGATTGTTTATGAAGATATTGGATAGATACGTGTTCGTCGAGTGGCTGAAAGCGTTTTTGGCCACCGTTTGCGTCATGCAGGGCATCCTGATTTTGCACGATATGTACAACAATTTGGGCGACCTTATCGAGTTCGGCGCGGGCGCGAAAAACATTCTGCTTTACTACCGGCTTGTAACGCCGTCTTTCGTGCCGGTCATTCTGCCGATAAGCCTGCTTATTTCCGTAATCTTCGTTTTGGGCAACTTCCACAAGAACAACGAAATCACCGCCATGCGCGCGGCGGGCATGAACGTTTTTAGGATTACGAGGGTCTTGTGGCTTTCGGGCATCGCGCTCGCGGGGCTTTTGTTTTGGCTGAACGCGCAGGTTGTGCCGGCGTCG
>JAGBOM010000252.1 GCA_017633865.1 Opitutales bacterium | reverse complement strand
TGGGGTTTTTCAGCCTGCGGGGAAATTCGGCGCGGGAGCCCAGAACAATCTGGTTGTCGTCGCGGATGTAAAAGGCGACGATGTCGTTCCCGAATTTGTCTTGCCCGAGCGAGAAGCGTTCGGGCAGCTTGTCGAAAAAGTTTTGGGCGGCCATGCAGGCGAGGGTTTTATCCTTCGCGCTTTTGAGGCTTTTGGTGCGGTCGCTCAGGTCTTGTATTATTAGGCCGATTTCGCTTTCGCCGATTTCGCCCTTGTCGGAGGCGTCGAGAAGGGCGTAGAGCGGAGCCTTGTTTATGAGGGAGCTTTCGGCGGAGCGGGCGAACGTGTTTTGCGCGTCCGACTCCGCGGGCGCGAGGAGGTTTGCCTCTTTAAAAATGTATGACTCCGCGTCTTTTACTAAGCCGCTTTCGGCGGCGGAGGCGGCGGAGGCGGCGATGAGCGCCGCGGCGAGCTTTATTGCGTTTTTCATAAAAAGTAAAATTCGGCCTTATTATTTTACAATGGCCGCGATTTGCAACCGCAAAAAAACGCCCCCGCTTTTTTAGGGGAGCGTCTTTTGTCAAAATAGGGATTTCGGATTTATTTTTTCGGCTTATAGCGCTTAAGGGCTTTGTCGACCGCCTCTTTTGTGAGCGGCTCCATAATTTTGTAGCATTTAAGGTTGGGGTGGACGCCGTCGCCCGACAGGTCTGGGTCGAGCCCCTTTTCGGCGTTTGCGAGCTTTGAAAAATAGTCGAGGTAGATTACGCCGTTTTTTTTGCAATAGTCTTTTAGCGTATTATTTACCGTTTCTATTTTTGCGGGGACGTCCTTAATGCGGGTTCTCCAGCGGTATTGCGCCGCGGGGGTTATCGAGCATATTACGGGGACTGCGCCGTTTGCGCGGGCGAGCTCGGCCATCATGAAGATGTTGTTTGCGATGTCGTCGGGCTCGGTGTAGCCCTCGTTTTCCGCGATGTCGTTTGTGCCGCCCATAATGACGACCACCTTCGGCTTGAACGCCAGCACGTCTTTATAGAAGCGGGCGATCATTTGGATTGTGGTCTGCCCGCAGAGGGCGCGGCCAAGGTAGTTGTTCTCCTTAAAGAACTCTTTGTGGATTACGTTCGACCACATGTCGATTATGGAGTCGCCCATGAACACCGCGACGGGCTTTGCCCCGCTTTCAAAGAGCTTGGCGTTTTCTTTTTCGTAGCGGTTGAATCGCGCCCAGTCTGCGTAGGGCTGTTTGTTTAGGGTGGAGTCCTCCGCGAAAACTTGGGCGCAGGAGATTAACGACAAAACTGCGGATAAAATAAATTTTTTCACGGCGGGTTCCTTTATTTGCGGTCTGCGCGGCGTTTGCCCCTGCCGAATTTTTGATGCTGCTTTACGGCCTTTTCAACCGCGTCTTTCGCCATTGCCTCCATGATTTTATAGTATTTAAGCGTTGGGTGGACGCCGTCGCCGGAAAGGTCTTTGTCGAGGCCTTTTTCGGCGTTTGCGAGCTTTGAATGGTAGTCGAGGTAGATTACGCGGTTTTTGTCGCAATAGTCTTTGAGCATTTTATTGATTTTCTCGATGTTTTCGCCGACGTTTTCAATCTGCTTTCTCCACGGGTATTCAGCGGCGGGGGTTATAGAGCATATTACGGGGACTATGCCGTTTATGCGGGCGAGCTCCGCCATTGAAATGATGTTGCCGGCGATGTTTTCAAGCTCGACGGGCCCCTGGTTTTGGGCGAGGTCGTTCGTGCCGGCGAGGATAAGGACGGTTTTTGGGCGCAGGTCGATTACGTCGGCGCGGAAGCGGGCGAGCATTTGCGCCGTGACTTGGCCGCTTATGCCGCGGCCCGCGTAGTTGTTGTCCTTAAAGAACTCCTTGCTTTGGTGCGCCCAGCCGTCTGTTATGGAGTCTCCCATAAATACGGCGACGGGCGGATTGCCGGACTCGATAATTCTTTTGTCGTCGGCGTTGTAGCGTTTATAGTTCGCCCAGTCCGCAAAGGCGGAGCTTGCGAGGCTTAGGAGGGCGGCGGAGATTAGAGCGAGTTTTTTTATCATCATATATATCCTTCGTTTAAAAATCTAAAATCTTAGACTCGAAAAATCTTAGGCGGGCGCTTTTATATTGCAAGATTTTTTGAAATCGGAAGAATTTTTCGGGAAAAACAAATCCGCTTTTTATGGAGGAGAAATACTACAAGATTTTGGACGCGGACGGGGCCTCCGCGCTTAAAAAGTTCGACTACCGCACGTATTTGCCCGGCGGCGAACTCGGCGGCGAGTGGCTGCCTAAAATCGAAAACCCGTCGATAACAAACGGCGGCTACTATGTCACAAAATATTGGAACATGTGGTATTCGCGCGGGGCGAGAATTTTCGAGGTGGAGTGCGCGGGGCTTGTTTCGGACGCGGGCGCGGGCGTGGAGCACCAGGCGTGCTGCGAAACCTTCAGGTTCCTGCGCGATGTAACGGCGCGGCTTGAGCCGTCTTTGGCCTTCGACGAGCCCGACTGCGGCGAAAAATGCAATACGGGCGTCGGCAATACGGGGCTTTACAATACGGGAACGTTCAACTGCGGCTACTATAACGCCGGCACCCGCAACACGGGCTCGCTAAACCTCGGCGACTTCAACACCGGCGACTCCAACTCCGGCATGGACAATGTCGGCGACTCTAACCGCGGCTCCTGCAACGTAGGCAGCCGAAACGTCGGGCACTCAAACTGCGGCAACGGCAACATAGGCTCTTTCAACACGGGCTCCTTCAACCGAGGCAACGGCAACACGGGCTCTTTTAACGTCGGCAGCCACAATTCGGGCAAGTGGAATTTGGGCTCCTACAACGTCGGCTTTTTTAACACGAAAGAGCCGCCGCTTATGATGTTTGACAAGCCCGCCTTCGTAAGCCGCAAAGATATTCGCCTTCCAAAATGGCTAAACTGCCGAGACCCTAAAGCAGCCCTTAAAACCGCAACGAAAGCCGAAATCGAGGCCGCGCTTGCGCTCCCCAATTTCGACTACGAAATATTTTTCGGCATTACGGGGGTCTCGAAGGCGGACATCGACGCGCGCCTTAAACAAATAGCGGGGGATTTTTAGAAAGGGCGCGCCGCTTTTAGCCGCGCCGTTTTTTGGCAAGTTTAAAAATAGGGCTTTGACAATTAAAAAACTTGCGGGTTATATTTTAGGGCATATTTCTTATGAACGCTCCGATTTCAAACGATTCAAGGCTGAAGGTCAGGGTGCAGGCGTGCATAGTGGCGGGCTCCGTCGCGCTGATGGCCGCCAAGTTCGCCGCCTACGCGATAACAAACTCCGTCGCCGTTTTGACCGACGCCATGGAAAGCATCGTAAACGTGCTCGCGGGCGCGATAAGCCTTTACAGCCTGCGCCTGGCCTCGCGCCCCAAGGACGGCGACCATCCCTTCGGCCACGGCAAAATAGAGCTTATTTCAGCCTCGATAGAGGGGCTTATGATTGTCGGCGCGGGCGCGATGATTGTTTTTGAGGGCGCGAAGCGTTTGATTTATCCCGCGGAGGTCGAGAGGCTCGACGTCGGCTTGGCGGTTGTGGCGGCATCCGCCTTGGCGAATTTTATTATGGGTTCAATCAGCATTGCCATTGGCAAAAAGTACGACTCAATCGCGCTTGTCGCCGGCGGCAGGCATTTGCATTCCGACACGTGGTCGACTGTCGGGCTTGTGGCGGGCTTGGGGCTTATGGTGCTTACAAACATCGTCTGGATTGACTCGGCCTTGGCTCTCGTTTTCGGGCTTATGATATTTTTGACTGGGTGCTCAATCCTGCGCAAAACCGTGGCGAATTTAACCGACGAGGCCGACCTCGAGGTCTTGAAGCGCCTTTTAAGCCTGATAAACGAGCACAAGCGCGACGAGTGGGTTGACGTCCACAATATGCGGGTAATTAAGTACGGCTCGCACTACTACATCGACTGCGACTTAACCCTGCCAAAATTTTACACTATCGAAAGCGGGCACGACTCCTACAAGATTTTTAAGGCCGACATTTTGGAGCACTTTTCGGACAACCTTATATTTTCCATACACTTCGACCCCTGCCGCCCGCGCCACTGCAAATTTTGCTCGATGAAAAACTGCGCATTTAGAAGCGCGGAGTTTGAGAAGAAGCTCGAGCTTGACTTGTCCTGCCTCGCTTCGAAGTAGGGGCAAAGCCGCGCGGGGCATGCGGGCTAATCCTCTATCGAAGCGGGGGCGCCGAGTTTCGCGGAGCAAGGGGGGCTCTAAGTCTCGATTTGGTGGCGGATTAGCGCGTCGGGGTCGGGGTCTCGGCCCATGAAGCTTTTGAATGCCTCTTCGGGCGGGACGGACTTGCCGACCTTCAGAATTTTGTCCGCGAACTCGGCTCCTATTGACGGGTTTAAAATTCCGCCGCTTTCGAAGCGCGTAAACGCGTCGGCGTCGAGCGCTTCCGCCCACTTGTAGGAGTAGTAGCCCGCGGCGTAGCCCACGGGGTCTCCGAAGACGTGGGTGAAGTGCGGAAGAATCGTGCGGGTTGGGGCGGAGTATTTTTGCGAGTAGCTTTCGAGGGTCTTTTTCGCCTCGGCCTCGATGTTGCAGCCAAGATATTTTTTTGTGTTTATGTGGAGGTCGAGGTCGATTTTCGCGAATGAAAGCTGGCGCATAAAGAAGCTCGCCCCGCGGAATTTTTTCGACTTTTCGAACTTTTCAAAAATCGAATCTGGCAGCTTTTCGCCGCTTTTATAGTGCCTTGCAAAAGTGTCCAAAATCTCCTTTTTCGCGCACCAATTCTCCATAATTTGCGAGGGGAGCTCCACAAAATCCCACGCGACGTTGCGCAGGCCGCGCTCGGGGGAGTCCATCAAAATAAAGTGGATTAGATGCCCGAATTCGTGAAAGAGCGTGCTTAGCTCGTCGAAATTTAAAAGCGGGGGAACGCCGCCCGACGGGGCGTTGAAGTTGCCCGCGATTACGCCGAGCTTCGTTTCGCCGTCTATTAAAAGATTCATCCACGCCCCCGCGCGCTTGCCCTTTCGCGGGAAAAAGTCCGCGTAAAAAGAGGCTATTCGCCTGCCGGATTTGTCGAATACGTTGAAGAACTCGACGTCCTTGTGCCAAGACTCGGCCTCCGCTTTTTCAAACCTTAGCCCGTAGAGCCTGTCGGCCACCAAAAACGCGCCTTTAAACGCGCCCTCGAGCGTGATGTAGGGGCGGAACTCCTCGCCTGAAAAATCGTAGTTTTCGCGGCGCATAAGCTCGGCGTAGTAGGCGGAGTTCCACGGCTCGATTGGGGATTTTTTCGCGAAGGCCTCGATTTCCGCGATGTCGCGCTTAAAGTATTTTAAAATTTTTGAGTGGAGGCTCTCGATAAATTCGAGGGCGGTTTTCCCGTTTTTCGCCATTCTGTCGGCAAGGACAAAGTCGGCAAAATTCTTTTTGCCAAGTAGCTCCGCCTTTTCGAGGCGCGTTTTTAGAATGTCGCGGATTAGTTCCGTGTTGTCGAACCCGCCGCCGAAGCAGAGGTTTGAATGCTCAAGCCAAAGGGTTTTGCGCAGGTTTTCGTTTTTGCAGTATGCGAGAACGGGCATTAGTACGGGAGCGTCCAAAGTAAGCAAAAACCCGCTTTTGCCCTTTTGCGCGGCGAGGCTGCGGGCGAGGCTTTTTGCGGAGTCGGGAAGGCCGTCAAGCTCGGATTCGTCCAAGATGTTTAGCTCGAAGGCGTTTTGGGCGTCGAGGGCGTTTTCGGAAAACTTGCGGGTTAGCCCGGCAAGGCGCAGGTCTAAAGCCTTGAGCCGCTCCTTGCCGGAGGGGGGGAGGTTTGCGCCGTTTTGCTCGAAGCTGAAAACGGTGTCGGCAAGAAGCTTGCTTTCGTCGCGGTTCAGGCTTTCGCCCGAATTTTTAACGACAAGAATTTTTTGCCAGAGAATTTCGTTAGTGCAAATAGAGGAGTAGAATTCCGAAACGGGGGATTCGTATTTTGCCAAAATGCCGCGCATTTCGGCGGACGATACGACGCTTTCAAGATGGTTTGCGAGAGTCCAGACTTGGCTTAGGAGCTTGTCGGCGTTGTCGAGGGCGCGGACTACGGAATTGAAGTTCGCCTCGGCCTCCGAAAGGCTCTCGATTTTTGCGATGTTTTTCTTGGCGTTGTCGAGGGCGAAGATTATGGCGTTTTCCGCCGTCTCGGGAGTGGCCGCCCGAAAATCCGGCGGGAATGAAGCGCTTAAAAAGGGGTTTTCCATATATAAAAAATATAGCCGATTAAAAAAATCCCGTTCAACTAAAAAATTCGTCCTTTTTAATAGGCCGCCCGCGCTTTATGTCTTGCCTAAACCGCCAAAGGGCGGCAGAATTTGCGCGAATAAAAAATTATGGAATCCATTGCTGCAATACACCGACAATACGGCGACCCCCGCGAAGTTCTTAAAGCGGAAACCGTCGAAGTTCCAAGCCCCAAGGCGGGCGAGGCCACAATTCGGCTTTTGAGAGCCTCCGTAAATCCGTCCGACTTGGGCATGATAGGCGGCTCTTACGGGCGCCTGCGCGGGCTGCCTGCGATAGCGGGCAGGGAGGGTGTCGGCGAGGTTGTCGCGCTCGGCGCGGGCGTTAAAAGCGTAAATATTGGCGACGTAGTAAGAATCCCGGGCGAGCCGGGCGTGTGGCGGCAGTATCAAAACGCCGAGGCTCAAAATCTGCTTGTCCTTCCCAAAGGCCTGCCTCTCGACATGGCCGCGATGTGCTTTATAAACCCGCCGACCGCGCTTTGCATATTGAAGGAGTTTGCCGGCTTAAAGCCAGGCGACTGGCTAATCCAAAACGGCGCGGGCTCCGCCTTGGGGTATTTTATGATTCAGCTTTGCGCGGCAAAGGGAATCAAAACCGCAAACCTTTTGCGAAACGCCAAAGATAAGTCCGAAAGCCTGAAAAAAATCGGCGCGGACTTGGTTATAGACGAGGCCGAGTTCGACCCGAAATCATTAAAAGACCTGACAGGCGGCGGCGAAATAAAGCTTGGCCTAAACCAAATAGGAGGCGCGAGCGTTTCAAACATGATTAAGGCCGTCGGCTATTCCGCTACGATTGTAACGGTTGGAGCGATGCTTTCCGAGCCCGTAAGGTTCCCGACGCGCTTTCTGATTTTTAACGACCTGCGCCTGCGCGGATTCTGGTGGGACAAGTGGCAGCGCACCCATTCAAAAGAACAAATAAAGGCGCTCTTTGGCGAAATTTTTTCCTATGTAGAAAGCGGCGTTTTAAAGGCGCCCGTCGATAGCGTCTATCCGATTGCGGACGTTTCAAAAGCCATGGCAAGGGCTTGCGAAAACGGAAGGCGCGGCAAGGTAATGCTCAGCTTCGACTAAGGCGGAAGCGGGCAAAATTTTGCTTCGACTAAGGCGGAAAATTTTTACAGGCCGCGCGCCGTTATTTGGCGTTACATTTCGTAGGCGGCGATTCCCGCGGAGGTCGAAAGGTTGAGCGAGCGCATGGCGGCGTTGGGCTGCGGAATTTTTATTCTGAAATCCCAAAGCTCCCCGTGCAGCCAGTCGGGCGCGCCGCGGTCTTCGGAGCCGAACACGAGGGCGTCTCCGGCCTGAAAATCGGCGTCGAAAAGGGATTTTTCCGCCTTTGTGGTAAGAAGCCAGATTCTTTTGGAGGCGTTCGGGCCCGACTTGTACGCGCTCCAGTTTTCGTAGTGGACAACGTCGAGGCTTTTCCAGTAGTCCATGCCGCTTCGTTTAAGCTTGGCGTCGGTAATCTCGAAGCCGAGGGGGTGGATTAGGTGAAGCCTCGCGTTTAAAACCGCGCACATTCTGCCTATGTTGCCCGTATTCTGCGGGATTTGCGGATTGTGCAAAACTACGTTTATTGCGGGAACGGGCATTACTTGAAATTTCTTAGGCTCATCGCGCGATTGGCCTCGCGCAGAGCCTGGCTCTTTTTGAGGGACTCGCGCTTGTCGAACAGCTTTTTGCCCTTGCAAAGCGCAATCAGCACCTTTACGCGCCCTTTTGAAAAGTACATCTTTACGGGTATAATCGCGAGGCCGTCGCGCTCGGAGGCGGCTTTCAGCTTCAGAATTTCCTTCTTGTGCAGAAGGAGCTTTCTTTCGCGGGTGGGGACGTGGTTATAAAAGTTGCCGAAGTCGTATTCCGAAATGTGGGCGTTGTAGAGCACGGCCTCAAGCCCCGCAGAAATCCTCACGAAAGACTCCTGCAGCTGGGCCCTTCCCATTCTCACGCTTTTGACTTCCGTGCCCGTAAGGACAATGCCCGCCTCGAAGGTTTCGCCTATAAAATAGTTGTGCGAAGCCTTTCGGTTGCGTATTTCGGCAACGCGGGCTGATGTGTCGGAATTTTTCGGCATTGTTTTTCGGCCTAATTTTTAAGACGACAAAACCTCTCGCAACGGCGTGTTTCGAGAGGCGCGGCGATCGGCGGCAAAGGCGGGAGGGTTAAGCCTGCTTTTTGCTGTCGTAAAGCTCGTAGGAAATCTTGTCTTTAATGATTTCAAGAAGGGCGATGTCCTCCAAAGAGAGCTTCTCAAGCGATTCTACGCAAGGCTTTCTGCCCGCCTTAAGCTGCTTTACGCGGTGCGAGACCACGTTGATTAGAATGTTGGGGTCCTGAATTTTTTGCTGTGCCTGTTTTAGATAGTCGTTTCTCAAGGTAAACCTCCGCTTTTGTAAAATTTAAACGCATTATAAGACAGATTTTACGCGCCCAATGCAACAATTTTTTTCGCTTTTAAAATAATTACCGCAATTTTGAAATTTCTTGAAAAATATTTCTTCGGGGTGTTATATTTTTAATCGGTATGAAAAACACGCTCGTTTGGATTTTTTCGCTCTGCGCGTTTTTTTGCGCGGCGGGGTCCGGCTTTGCCGCGCCCGCTAAAACCGTTGTAGACGTTTCTATAGACGGCGAAATTTCCGCGGCGCAAACTTACATATTAAACC
>JAGBOM010000251.1 GCA_017633865.1 Opitutales bacterium | reverse complement strand
TCCGCCCAAAACGGATTCCTTTAAGAACCCTCTTCTTGAATATATCTTTTTCATAATTTTTCCTTTTTTTTAAATTCCACCTTGCAAGCAAATTTTGCCGCGGATCTCCCCCCGCAACCAAATCAAACAAGACAAAATTAAAACGGTATTAGGAATTTACTTTAAGCCCGCCCGAAAGATTTTCAAGACTTTTTTACGAACAGAACAGTACGGTAAAATTGCGCAAAAAAAAGCGGCGCGATCGCCTTGATTGCGCCGCCTAACGATTTTTGAGCCTTGCCCTATAAAACTGAAACTTCCACGGAGAATACCCTGCTTGAATTAGGCTTTACAACAGCCAAGCCCCCTCCGTGCTCGCTTGCGTTGGGCGCGCCCATCCAGGGCTCGACGCAGTAAAAGGGGCTGTCGTCCGACTCCGTCCAAGCTACCACGCTCGTCCAAGCGTCGGGCTTGGGGGAGTCTCCGATTTTTATCGTTATGTCCTCCTCGCCGTTTTTCGGGCCGAATTTTACGACGTTCGTTTTTAGCTTGCAGTTTATGCGGTTCCAAAGCTCGGGGTCGGAAAAGTCGCAGGGGAATTTGGGCTCGCGGGGGATAAGCTTGCCGTTTTCGTCGATGGAAAAAGCCTTTTTTGCGTCGCACAAAATTCTGTAGTCGCGCCGCGCCGCGCCCTCGTGCCAGGGCATTTTAAAGTAGAAATGGTGCCCCGCGCAGAAGGGAATTTCCGCGTCGCCCAAATTTTCCAGCTTCATGGCGCAAATAAGCGAAAAGTCGCAAAAGCGGTAGGTGACGGTAAATTCGTAGTTGTATGGATACGCCTCTTGGCATTCCGCGGACGGCAAGAATTTTGCCGTAAAGCCGAAGTCTGTCGCGTCCAAAACTTCAAATTCGCCCTGGCGGGCGTAGCCGTGGTTTTCCATGGGCAGAACCTTGCCGTCGAGAGTCTTCCAATGCTTGGCGAGCCCGTCGATGTGGTTTCTGCCGCAAAACGGAAAAAGTATTGGGTTGCCGCCGCGAACGTGCGCGAAGCCCTCGCCCATGTCGGCGTTGTCGGGCCAGTAAATAATGTCGCGCAACGAGCCGTCGGCAAGGTTAAGATACCAGTTCATAAGCCTCGCCCCGCGGACGGGGTTTGCGATGAATGTGGAGGGGCCGATGTTCCACTTGTAAAGCTTTGAGCCGTTAAAATCCACTATTTCCATAATCCAAAAATTAAATTTTTAAAAACGAAATTTTGCAAGCGTTTTGAATTGCCGGTTTCGCCGCGTTTAAATCCGAAGCCGAATAAAATTCAATGCCGCCGCCCTCAAACGATTTTTGAAGGGCTTTGCGGACGCTTTCAAACTCGCACAATATAGCGGCTTTGCCCGAAGCGTTCGCCCCCGCGAGCCTTTCCTCCAAAGCTTTTTTTATAGCGCAAATATCGGCGTTTTCAGGGCATAAAAGCGCGACTATCTCCGCGCCGCTTCCGCCAAGAATTATATCAGAAAAATCAAACTCCTCCCTAAGCCCGAAATTTTTTAGAAACGCCCCGAAGCGCGCGAGCGCGCCGCATTTTTCCGCGCCGGCAGGTTCGGCGAAATACGCTCCCTTAATTTTGTTCTCTTTCGCGGAGCCGAAATAGTAAACTCTTTCCGCGCCGATTTTTTTTGCGGCAGCCCTTGAAGCTTTTGTATTTTCAAACATTATTTCAAGCTCGCCGTAAGAGTTGTAAAGCTCCTTTATTTGCGCCGCGCTTAGGCCGCCTTTGCCCTCCCTAATAAAAGTTTTCTCGAAAACTTGCGCCGACTCAAAAACGCCCCGCAAATAATCGGGCAAAATGCCGACGAAAAGCGCGTCCGCCCTGCCCTTTCTAAGAGCCCTCAAGGCCGCGACGGAACAAATCGCCCAAAGCGGGTTTTCCGAAGCCCACACAAAAAAAGGCAGCTTTCGCGGCAGGCTCTCCAAGCCCAAAAATTTCAAATTCTCCGAGAGCGCGTGGCCGCCTCGGTGCCAAATTCTAAAACGCCCCGAATCCGACTTTTGGGTCTTCCACCTTTTGTGAAGCCAAAGCCACTGCGCGCTAAAATCCGCGTCGCCCAAAAGCTTTTGCTCGAGCCACTTGTTCGCGCAAAATACGGTTTCTTCGGGCGTTTCGCCCTTTTCCAAATACTCGCCGCAGATTTCGCTTTGCCAAAAACCCGCGCGCCTCGCCCAAAAAATGGCGACGTCGCAATCGATTTTGTCGGCGAGGATTCCGCCCAAGTCCGTGGATGCGGCGAGCATTCCCATAAACAGCGTGAGTATCCCCGACCCTCCCGAATTTTGGTCAAAAAGAAGCGCGATATTTCCGCCGTTTTTAAGGAAGTCGGCGGCGGCAAAAAGCCCGTCCTTTCTCGAAAGCAATTTAAGCCCGTATTTTTCGCGGGTCGACTTAATCCAGCGCTCAAGCGAGGGGTTGTCGAAAGGCCTGTAAAAAACGCCCGTTTCGGAAAATTTAGACTCGCTTATGGCGGGCATAAGCGTGATGGACTCCATCATGCAAAAATGCGGGCAAAGAAGAAGCGCCGCCCTGCGCGAGCCCTCCCTTTTTTTAAGCTCGCCCCTCAAATGCTCCGACACCCGAACCCTGCGCTTAAGCTCGTTCTCCGAAATGTAGGGGCTTGCGAGCACAAACAGCGCCATTTCGACAGTGTAGGCCGCGCTTTTTCTCGCGAAAAGCCTGACGCCGCGCTCGTCGAGATCGGGCCTGCACCTTTTTATGTTTGCGAAAAAAGCCCTGCGCCTCGGCGACGGAAATTCCGCTATCAAAAAACCTACGCCCCTGCAGACGGCATGCGCCGCGCCGCGCGGCATAAGCGCCAAAAACTTTCCCAATGCGGTAAGAATAAAGCTCATAAAAAACCCGATAAATAAAAGGCATTCGCGCAAAATAATCAAGGCGGAAAAAGATATGTTGATTCCGCGGCGAAAAAATGCGATTATCCCCTTCACGTGGGAGTCACCGAGGCGGGGCTCCCGGGCATGGGAACGCTGAAATCCGCGGCCGGCATCGGCGCGCTGCTCCTGGACGGCATCGGAGACACCATTCGCGT
>JAGBOM010000250.1 GCA_017633865.1 Opitutales bacterium | reverse complement strand
TTTGCCGCCCGCAAAAATTGCCCGCAAAAAAAAGAAGGGTTTTTTAACCCTTCTTTTTTTTGCCGTTAGCGCCCGCCAAGCGCGTTCGTTTATTTCGAGAAGATTGGGGAGAATCTTGCGAAGTCTTCGGCGTTGGCGGATTCGAATGTTTCAAAATCCGAGTTCAAGCCGAAGAACGGCGGCTTTAGGGAGTCGGCGTCCTTAAGATTAAAGCCGCCGTCAACAAATCCCGCGAATTTAAGCGGGTTTTCCGCCGCGTTCTTTGCCGCTTCGAACGCGGCCTGCGCCTCCTTTTGGTATTCGGGGGCGCGTTCGGAGTAGAACTCGCTTTTTATGAATTTTACTCTTGCGGGGCTTTCAAACATCCAAGAGTCGGCGTTTAACCCGCGCGAGTATTTTGCGGTCTTTTCGGCGCGGCTTTGCAGTTTGGGCAGGAACGCGAAACCCGTATTTATGGGGTCTTCCGCGAGGAGTTTCAGGATTTCGGATTCGAGCCAGAGTTTGAAAACGGGGTTTGCGTCGGAGTTTGCGACAACTTCAAGCGCCTTGAGCGGCGATTCGGATAGGGCTATATCCGTGGCGGTTTTGCCGAGCTTTGACTCTTTTGTAAGCCCCGCCTTTTTCAGCAGGACGCCCCTCGGCCTTGAGCCGTTAATTTGGGTTGAGTAATATTTGCGTTTTTCCTCCGCGCCAGACATTGAAATAACTGTTGCGGTTTGCTCGATTTCCTTGCCGCTGCTCCACGACCTTTCGCTTTCGGAGACGTCGCCGCGCGTATAAATCGGGGTTTTATCGATATAGTTTTCGTATATTTCGAAGGTGCCGACGGGGAAGTCGATTTGTCTTTTCCCCAATTTTTCGGGGAGGTTGGCGGCTGTTTTGGCGTCGCAAAGCCCTTTATAGACGCCTTTTTCGAGGGCGTCGCGCTTGCTTATTATTTTGGCTGCGTTCATTTTCAGCTTTTGCGGGGCGCAGGGAAGGTTTGCGAAATCGCCGAGCGCGCCGAGGTATTCGTCGAGATTTTCGGCGGCGAGCATTTCGGCTTTGGCCTGCGCGAGGGCTTCGGCCTCCGAGGATATTGTGTTCAGCGAATTTTTAAGCTCTTGGAGGAGTTCCGCGTCGGAGCTTTCGGCCTGGAAAATTTTGGAGGGCAGATCGGCGATTTCGGAGGCTCTGCCAAGCAGCTCTCTTGCGGCTTCGAAATCCGCCTTTTGGGCGGTGTAGGCGCTGAGAGAGCCGACTGCGTCGCGCGCGGCGGAAAGCAGGCTTTTAAGCGCGGCGGAGTTTTCCTTTTTGATTTGTTCCGCGCGTTTTGAGAGCGAGAGCTTTGCGATATTTCTGTCGATTTGCGTTTTTTGCATATCGGAGGGGAGCAGCGAGCCCAGGTTTTGCTCTTGGAGCTTCACGGCCTCCAGCGCTTCGACCGGGTCGCCTTCCGCCGCCGATTTTTCTATCAGGCTCGACACGCTTGCTATTATGCTTTTTTGGCTTTCGAGCTCGGCTTTTTTTGCCGAGAGGCGGTTTTTAAAATCGGGCTCGTCGAGAAACTGGGCGTAGTTTTTCTCGAACCTTTCGATTTGGCTTTCAAGCTCTTCCGCGCTCGGCGCGCCGTTTAGGGCGAGCAGGTCCGACTCGGCTCTTGCGAGGCTGTCGGCGCGGGCTTGCCTTTCGTTTATTTTATAGGCCGCAAGCGACACCGCCGCGTCGCGCTGCTCGGGGAACATGAAGCCGATGGCGACGCCCTTCCTCGCGGCCGCCGCATCCTCGCCGAGCCGCGCCTTGAGAAGCTCGGTGACTACAACGTCGCCAAACCCGAGGCCAACGGCGCTCGTCGGCTCGCCGCCGATCGTGGTGAGGAGGTTGTCGTACCTGC
>JAGBOM010000249.1 GCA_017633865.1 Opitutales bacterium | reverse complement strand
TTTGTGGGCGATTCCCTTGCGGGCATTTTGGCGCCCGTTTGGGACAGGGCTGACGACTTCAGGACTTTTATTATTGCCCGCAGGGCTTTGAATTTGCTTAAAAGCGACAAGACAATGCCGCGGGGCGCGCCGCGCGAGGCCCTTGACGCCTACTGTTTTAAAAATTTCGGCCTAAGCTACTATGTCTTAAAAAACGCGTATGATTCGGCGAGTTTTGCGTTCAGGGCGGCTTCCGCCAAGCTTGACGCCTTCAACAACAACAATTTGCGCCTGCTTGTGGACGGCGGGATTATAAGCCGCGAGTTTGCCGCGAAAATGGAAAAAAATTTAGGCTATGTGCCGTTTAGGCGTTTGCTTGAGCTGGAAAGCCCGAATGTTTCGCAGTCGTCGGCGTCGGATTCGTCGCCGATTCATGCGAGGCGGGGCAGCGCGAGGGAGATTATTGACCCGCTGCAAACTATCATGGAGAATGCCGTAATATTCCGCGAAATTGCGCAGAAAAACCTTATCAAAATGGGGCTTGTCGATTCTGTATCCAAGCTCAGCGGCTATGGCAAGATTTTAGAGCAGGACATTGAGCGGCTGAAGGCCACTGCGGTGGACCGGGAAAGCGTCGCCCGCGCGATAGTCGAGGCGCGTTTGGCTTCGGAGGTTTTGGGGGTTGACACCGCGGATATGTCCAAGCAGGAGCAGGTTGAGCTTGTCGCCCAAAAAATCAGCGAAAGCAATCCGCTTTTCCAATTCTTTATGTGGGCGCGCGATGTGCGGGCCAACCCCTCGAAGCAGGTTATCACGGTTTTGCGCGGCGGAAAGCGCGAGGCGTGGAAAATCCGCGACAAGGGCGTTTACGACGCGCTTATGGCCCTTGACGGCGGCGCCGCAAAAATTTTCAATGTTTTTGCCGACGCCACGACAAACGTTATCGACAAGTTTTTGCGTGGTTCCGGCAGCCTCATGAAGTTTACCGCGACGAACAACATTCGCTTTTCGATAAGCAATTTTGTGCGCGACCAGCTGACTGCGGCGGTTTTTACAAGCTCCGAACAGGGGTTTATCCCGTTTATAAGCACTTTTACAAAGGGGCTTTGGGCGTCGATAACGCACAATGCCGACTACCGCGAGTGGGTCGCCAACGGCGGCTACAACTCCAATTTTGTGGGCGAAACGGGCAAGATGAGCCTGGAGGACGTTGTGGGCGCGAAGTCTTCCGCCCCGCGCCGCGTTGCGGGGCATGTGCGCCGCGAGGCGGGCGAGGGCGCTTGGCGCGGCGTCAAGGCTCTTGTAAATGTCGCCGTTGAGCCGCTAAGGCGCACCGCCGAAACTCTTGAAAGCGCAACCCGCATTGCCGAGCACAAGCTCAACAAGGAGGACTATGTGTCGCGCTTTGGCTTGGAGGCGTGGCGCAATGACGCCGCGGCCCGCCGCCGCGCGGCGAACGCGTCGAAATCCGTAACGATAAACTTTGCCGAGGGCGGCTCTTTCGCGAAATTTATGAACCGCTATGTGCCGTTTTTTAACGCTTGGGCGCAGGGACTTCGCAAGACGTTTATTGAGGCGCTGCCGGTCAACATTCCGCTTGCCTTAAAATACATAGCAGGCGACCGCAGTTTTGGCGCGTCGAAAGTTTACAATGACAACGGCGCGGCAAAGCTTGTAAAAATGCTCGCAAACACCGCGATTTTAATGATGCTAAAAGCCGCGCTTGCTCCGGACGACGAGGACGACATTCCCGAATGGCAGCGCGAAACTTGCTGGACCTTCCAGGACGGCGAGGGCAACATCATCGCCATTCCCAAGGACTATGAGGCCCTGCCGATTTACGAGGCCTTTGAGCGCGCTTTTGGCGCCGACAGAAAAAGCGGTTTTTGGAATTTTATGCTTGTGCAAATTTTGGCGCCAAATTTAATGCCGCCGGCAGTCAAGGCCGTGGTTGAGCACAGCGCAAACAAATCGTTTTTCAGGGACGCGCCGATTGTGTCGCGCGGCATTGAGAATTTGCCCACGCGCTACAAGTATTACCCGACGACTTCGCAGACGCTGCGCGCCTTGAGCTCCGGTTTGGAGGACGTTTTTGGCGAATATGCGCCCTCGCCGGTAATTTTGGACCACTATGTTAACGCCTTTACAACGGGGCTTGGCAGGGAGGCTCTTTGGTGGCTCGACCGCGCGGGCGAGGTTGTCGGCGGCAGGCAAAAAAGCGTCAACAGCAGCTTCGATTTTTCGCCCTCCAACCCGCTTTCAAAGTTTAGGACAAATCCTTTTGCGGCAAGCGGCAGCCTGGAGATTTTTTACGAGGCCCGAAACGAGGCGCAGGGGTTTTTTGCGCTGGAAAACAAGCTTAAAAGCGGCGAAATCAAAAACGGCTTGAAGCCCTATGAAATCCGCAGGCTCGAATGGTATTCCGCGCGCAAACGGGATATTGGGCAGGTTTCAAAAGCTATAGAATCGTACAACAGGCAAATCCGCGCGGCTTTGGGCGACGAAAGCCTGGACGGCGCCGAAAAGCAGCGAATGGTCAAAATGTTTGTCAAGATGCGCAACGACTTGGCAAAGCGCGCCAAGGATTTGAAATATTCCGACGCCGCCTATGGCGCCTGGCGCAAAGAGGTTGAAAAAGACGCGGTTTTGCGCGGTTTTTAAAAATTTTTCTTGCTTTTTTGCGCGGAATGTTTTTTCATTCCTGCGCTTTCACAAAAAATTATTTTTTTGTGCGCGGGCCGCGTTTTTTCATGTCGCGCCCGCGCTTTTTTATTTGCCGCTTCTTTTTCGCAGCGGTTTTGCGCGTTGCGGTTTTTTTTCAATCGGCGCGGTTTGGGCGCAAAAAAGCGGCGCTTTATGCGCCGCCGGGGTTTGGGGTTGGTGTGGTCAATCAAATTTTTTGTTGTTGTTTTGCGTCCGCGGCAAGTATTTTGATTATTTGCAGCGCGGCGTATTTTGAATTTACGTCCATTTCAAGCCGGTAGTACCCCGGTGTTATGCATTTTATAGAAAAGCGCCGGTCTAAGCTCGTGGGTTCGTGCGCGTAGTTTAAGCAAAATTTGCCGGCGTCGCCGTAGGCGTCGAAAATTTCGCGCAAGGTTTCGCGCTGTTGCGCCTCTTTTACGTTTTTTTCCGTCTCGCGGCGCCGGTCGTTTTTTACGTCCTCTAAAAACTTTTCAACTGCCCGCCGCCGTATGTCGGCGGCGAGTTGTTCCAGCGGGCGCGCAAGCGCGGCGTAAATTTCACAATAGCGCTTGCGGTCAAAATATGGCGAGTAGGCGGAAATTTCAAGCTTTGCTTTGTCGCGCCAGGATTGGCGGATATATAAAACCGGTTTAAACTCGTCCGGAGGCAAGTATTTTGTCGATTGTTCGTTTTCGCGCTTATAGCCGATTTTTTCCGCTATGGCGTCAATTTTTGTTTGTGCTGTGTCTGTATCCATTTTTTAGGCTATTGCTGTTT
>JAGBOM010000248.1 GCA_017633865.1 Opitutales bacterium | reverse complement strand
CGACATTCCCATAGAAAGCTCCGCAAGCTCCGCGCCGAAGTCCCTGCTCAGGGCGTCGCGCAAATTCCTGAGGCTTGCGAAAGCCGCGCTTGCCGCGTCCAAATTTTCCGAAAGCGGGGCGATTGTCATAAGGCCTTCGACCTTCAAATTTTCCATCGCCAAAACGCCCTCCAAAACGCGCGGAGCCTCCTCGATTTCCATGCCGAACTTTGCGGGGTCGCGCCCCGCGTTCACCTGCAAAAGCACGCGCAAAACCTTGCCCGCGCGCCCGCACGCCCTGTTTAGGCGCTCCGCAAGCTCGAGGCTGTCGAGGCTTTGCACCCTCGAAAAAATCGACGCCGCCAAATTCGCCTTGT
This sequence comes from Opitutales bacterium, assembly GCA_017633865.1. Lineage (GTDB taxonomy): Bacteria > Verrucomicrobiota > Verrucomicrobiia > Opitutales > Intestinicryptomonadaceae > Intestinicryptomonas. The sequence continues at coordinate 1,752 of JAGBOM010000248.1, read as the reverse complement.
TGCTTTGAAGGTGGCCGATAAGCTCCCAATTCAATTCGGGGGGGGCAAGCGGGATTTTGTCGCGAGCCTCCTGCACGCGGTTTTCGCCCACGCTCGCAAACCCCGCCTTCAGGGCGTATTTTGCGGCGTCGGCGGGATGGGTTTTTGTGACGGGCAAAATCTTGACCTCGTCGGAGGAGCGCCCGCACTTTTCGCACGCGGACGCTACGCGCGCCCTAAGCGCCGCCAAATTCTCCTCAAACTGCGCGTAGCCAACCATGCGCTAAGCCTTCCTGCTTCTCGACGAGTTCAGCAGGCGCATTCCGAATTTCCAAAGCGGCCCCGTAATGTTGCCCGCGCTCGACAAAACGTCGTCGAGGGCGTTTACGAAAGCATCGATTTGCTCGTCGGTTGAGATGTATGGGGGCAGGATTTTAAGCACGTCCAAAGTGTGGTCTGTAACCTGCGTTATTATGCGGTGCTTGTCCATTAAAGACGTTACAATCATCTGCGTAAAGAGCGCGCTGTTCGCCATTTTAAGAGCCTTCCAAGACGCCTTCTTTAACAGCGACTTCGGCTCCTGAAAATCTATCGCGACCATGCAGCCTATGCCGCGCGCGCCCTTCAAATACTCGTGCTTGGGCTTTAAGGCGTTGATTTTTTCGACAAGCTTTTTGCCGACCAAGGCGGAGCGCTCCACCATGTTTTCCTCGTCCAAAACGCTCAAAGTGGCAAGCCCCGCAACCATGGCCAAGGCGTTGCGCCCGAAGGTCGTAGAGTGTATCACGCACCTGTCCAAAGTCGAAAACGCCGACTGGTGGATTTCTCGCGTGGTGATAAACGCGCCCACCGGAACGTATCCGCCCGAAAGGGTTTTTGCGACAGTTACGATGTCGGGGTCGAGCCCCCAGTGCTGGAAGGCGAACATCTTGCCCGTGCGCCCCAAGCCCGTCTGAACCTCGTCGCAAATGAACAAAGTTCCGTACTTGCGGCAAAGCTCCTGCGCCTTCGGCAGATAGTCGGCCTCGGGAATCCTCACGCCGTGCCCCTGCACGCACTCCACGATAAAGGCGGCGACGTCGCCTTTTTTAAGCTCGGCTTCGAGCGCGCCGAGATCGTCGTAGGGCACGCAGCCGAAGCCCGGAACCATCTCGCCGAAGCCCTCCTGGAAGTGCGGGTTCACCGTCAGCGACAACGACCCGTACGTAAGCCCGTGGTAGCCGCCCTTTTGCGAAAGAACGCGCGGGCGCTTCGTGTGGATTCTCGCGAACTTCACCGCGCCCTCGTTGGCCTCGGTGCCGGAGTTGCAAAAGAAAACCGCGTTTCGCCTGCCGCCAACCCGCTTTGAAAGCTCCTCCGCGAGAAGCCCGCTTAAAAGCGCGCAGTTTAGCTGGACCATGTTCGAGACCTTGAGGTCTATGGCGTCCTTAATTGCCTTGCCGACAACCGGGTGGTTGCGCCCTATGCCGAAAACCCCGTAGCCGGTGATGAAGTCGAGATACGGGTTGCCGTCGATGTCGTAAAGATAGCAGCCGTCCCCCTTAATAAAACATTTGTCGAAACCTATCGTGCGCAAGACCTGCACGAAAGTTTTGTTCATGTATTTTTCGTGAAGGTCGTAGTTCTGCCCCTTGCGGGACTCTATCAGGCTTTTTAAGTCGAATTCGCTCATCTTTATTTTTTTTACTAACGGCGAATCTTAGCACTATGAAAGCCGACTTCAAACATTATTTTCATCAATAGTCTTGCCCCCGCGCGCGCAAACGGGCAAAT
>JAGBOM010000247.1 GCA_017633865.1 Opitutales bacterium | reverse complement strand
GGTCCCCCGCCGCGCCCTGTTTTTCAGGCGGGCGGCGAAGCTTTTGTCGGGCGGGCCGAAGCCTTTTAGGGAGTCTAATTTTTTGTTTAAAAAATCCGAGAAGTCCGCGCCCCATAAAATTATGGCGGCCACCACCGCGTAAGAGAGCTGGAAGCCCGCGTTAAAGATGTCGGCGGGCGAAATTATTAAGGTTGCAGCCGCCGAAAGGCACAGGGCCGAAAAGCTTTTCGAGCCCCTGTTTAGCGCGTACGCGCACCACAAAAAAGACGCCATTATAAACGCCCGCACCGCCGACGGCGGCAGGGCGCAGGCGCAAACGTAAAGCAGCAAAACGGGCAGGCCTATAAAGGGCTGGATTTTTCGAGGCGCGCCCGCAAGCCCGAGCGCCGCAAACAACGCCCCCGCGACGATTCCCACATGCAGGCCGCTCACCGCAAAGATATGCATTGCGCCGATTTCCGAAAGGCGGGTTTTCAGGCCTTTTTTTATCAGGCTTTTGTCGCCCAAAATCATCGCGCGGAAGGCTTTTGAGGATTCGATGTCCGCGGCGGATTCGGGCGGGAGCGCGGACAATTTTTGGGAGACGAAGCTTCTTGTCTTTACGAAAAGCAGTTCTCCAAGCCAGCTTCTGCGGGAGGAATCCGCGCTGTTGGCGTAGGCCTTGAAGAAAGTTCCGGTGTTTTTTAGATGGGCGTCGAAGCTTTCGTTTAAGTCGAGCGGGCGGACGATGAAATCCGCTGAAAATTCGTCGCCTTTAAAGAGGCTTTCGGGCGGGTTTTTTATGTAAAAATATACGCTTTTTGCGCGGCTGAAAAATTCGGGCGCCCCTATTATTTTAGCATATCCGCACGCCGCCCCGCGAGCCGTAATTGAGACGGTCTCGGCCTTGAGCTCGAGGCGGATTTCCCTTGCGGCGAAGTCGGGGTAGGGGTTGGGCGGGGTTCTAAATCCGAAGTATGCCGCGGCCGCGAAAAACGCGAATATAATCGCGCAGATTTTTGCGCATTTTGGCTTTTCGCAAATTTTAAGAGTGGCGGCGGCCGCCGCCAAAACCGCCGCGATAGCCGCCGCAGGGCGCGGGCTTTCTCCGAGAAATTCTATTTTCGCGCAGGCGAAAACGGCAAGCATCGCAGCCGACAAATATGGGAAAAGCGGGGCGTTTCTTTTTATTTTGTCGGCCGCTGTCGGGCTTGCGAACATTGCGGATTTTTGTGTGCTAATCGGCTTTTTCAAGGGACAGGGCGCTTTCGGAGTCTCCGCAGGAGTCTATGCGGACAACTCCTTCGGCAAGGCTTTGGCGCGAATTTAGGAGGCTTTCCCTTGCGGCTTTCGCGTCGAAGCCGGATTTTTTGTAGGCGTAAAAGAGCAGTTTTGCGGAGTCGTAGGCCTCGGCGGCCTCGGGGCTTGGCGGCCTTTTGTGGAGCTTTTGGTATTTGTCGAAAAATTCGGCGTTTTTTTCGGTTCTTTTAAGAGACCGTTTTATGTAGTAAAGCGAGAGGCCTTCGGCGTTTTTAAGGGCGGATTCTCCGGGCTCGGCGTTCGAGATTACCGCGCCCCCGAAATTTTTGTTTTTTAGCGATTTTAGAAGCGGGGCGAGGGCTTCGTCTTCGCCGTAAAAGATGAGGAACTTGGGCTCGGTTTGAATGGCGGCGTCGGCGAGGGCGTCAAAGCGGAAGTCTCCCGTTTTGTATTCCACATGGCGGATTGCGTAGCCCTCCGAGCCTGTTTGGTATTTCATGTACGCCGCCGCGCTTTTGCCGAAAAAGTCGTTGCTTGAGAGTATTATGATGGAGCCGCCCCTGTTTTGCGCGCGGGGGATTATGGAGGCCATTTTTTCGCAAATCGTGGCGGTGTTGGGGCGGAGCCTGACCGAGTTTTTTACGCGCACTACCGCGGGGGCGTATTCGCACAAAAAGTTTATCAAAATCGAGCCTTGGTTTTGGCGCTCCAGAAAATTCAGGTTTTGGGCTACGGCGTTTGTGGAGCCTATGTGGAAAATTTTTACGCCCGATTTTTTCATGGCGTCAAACTGGGCGGGCAGGTTGTTTTCGTCGGCGTCGGCCATCAAAAACGACAGCTTTATATCGGGAGATTCTTTGTTTATTTCGCCTGCGGCAAGGTAGAAGCCGTTAAGGTATTCCGCCTTCTTTTGCGCGCCCGCCCCGCCGAAGCGGCCGAGCGGGACAATCGCTCCCATCTTCACCTCGTTTTTTTGGGGCGCGGCGGAGGGCGATGGTTCTGTCGAGGCGCAGGCCGCAAGCAAGAGCG
>JAGBOM010000003.1 GCA_017633865.1 Opitutales bacterium | reverse complement strand
CCCCTGCCCGGGGGCGAAAACGTCGTAATTTCCTCCACCCTTAAAAGCGCGGAGGGCGCAAAGGTTTTTGCGGGCCTTGACGGCTTCGCAAACGCCTACCGCGCAGACCCGCGCAATGTCTGGATTTGCGGGGGGGAGAGCCTCTATAAGCTCGCGCTGCCGCTCTGCTCGGAAATCGTGTTAAGCGTCGTAAAAATGTCGCCGAAGGGCGATGTGTTCTTCCCGGACTTCTCCGCGGATTTTAAAAAAAAAGCCGTTTTGCTAAACGCGGAAAAATTCGACGTTTATCTTTACGCGAGAAAAAATCCCGCGTAAATTATTTTTAATAAATTATCTTGATTCTTTTTTCAAAATGTAGTTCTATAAATGTCTTTCTAAAACTGCGAAAGGTATAAAAATGGCAAAAAAAGCATCGTCTAAAAATGCGATTTCCGAAAAACGCGCCGAAAAGGCGGTTAAAGCTCCCGCCAAAAGAGGCAGAAAACCCGGGGCTAAGGCCGCTGCCGGCAAGGCTTCGTCCGCATGCGGCGGCTTGACCAAGGTTGTCGTTAAGTTCGACGCGGGCTGGGGCAACAACCTGTTTATCCGCGGCAGCGGAGCGGGTCTTAACTGGCAGCAGGGCGTGCTTATGCAGTGCGTCGACTCCGCGGAATGGATTTGGGAAAACAAAGTCGCGAAAGGCTCCGTCGATTTTAAGATTTTGGTTAACGACGAAGTCTGGTCGATTGGCGAAGACTATTCCGTAAGCGCTGGCGACACCCTCACCGTTTACCCCGAATTCTAATCGCGAATTTTAAAAACAGAATTTTGGCGCGGCTCTTGCCGCGCTTTTTTTTGCGCGTTTTTTCGCGCCTAAAAAAACGCGTTTTCTATGTGGCGGATTTCGACGATTTTTTGATTGCCGTCGTGCTCGACCTCTATTACGTCGAAGCGGTAGCCCATGCCGAAGGCGCGGCTTTCGCGCAAAAAGGCCTTCGCCGATTTTTTTAGGCACTCTTTTTTCCGCTTCGACGCCGCCGCGAAAAAGCCGCGGACTTTCGCGTAGACGGGGCGGCATTTAACCTCCGCAAAAACGATTACGCGGCCCGGCTTGTCGAAGGCTATTATGTCGGTTTCGTAGCGGCCTTTGCGGTAGTTGCGCGCGAGGATTTTCAGCCCCTTTTCCTTTTTCAGGAATTTCGCGGCGGCGTCCTCCGCGATTTGGCCTATGTTCTTTTTGCGGCGGAAAAATCCGAATATGCGCCTTAACAAATCCATGCCCGAAATTAAAAAGTTTTTCCGCGCGTTTTCAATTTTTTTGTTGCGGTTTCGCCGCCGCGGGAGTCTTATTAAAAAAACTTCGCATGAACGGAATTTCGCATAGGTCGTGGATTGAAATAGATTTGAACGCGCTTGAGGAAAACGTGCGCAGAATCAAGGCGCGCCTCCCCGCCGGCGCGCGCTACATCGCGGTGGTGAAGGCCGACGCCTACGGGCACTGCCTGCCGCAGTCGGTGCTAAGGTTTATGCGCGGCGGCGCCGACATGTTCGCGGTCGCGAATATGTACGAGGTCTCCCGCATAAGGGAGCTTGTCTGCTCAAAGCCCGTTTTGGTTCTCAGCCCGATTTTGCTTGGCGAAAGAAAGCTCGTCTTCGAGTACGACGCAACCCCCGCGATTTCCGGCGAGGAGGAGGCCTTGGATTTCGACTGCCTCGCCCGCGAGCGCGGCAGGATTTTGGACGTGCATGTAAAGGTCGACACCGGCATGGGCAGGTACGGCGTCTGGCACGAAAAGGCCGTAGAATTTCTGCGCGGGCTTTCAGGCTACAAAAATTTGCGCCTTGCGGGAATCTTCACGCACCTTTCCTCCGCGGATTGCGACAAGTCGTACACGGCGGAGCAAATCGAAAATTTTAGAAGAGTCGTGGAGGATTTCGGCGCGCGCGACATTTTGATACACATGCACGCCTCGGCGGGGCTCAACTATTTAAACGGCGGCTCTTTGCGCGTAAACGCCGTGAGGGTGGGGCTTTTGCAGTACGGCATAAGCCCCTTCGGCGAGGGCGAAAAGCCGTTTTGCGACGTTCTTCCGGTGTTGTCTTTCAAGGCGAGAATCTCCGCCGTTTCGGAAACTCCGCGCGGCAGAATCGCTTCGGTGAGCGCGGGCTACGCGGACGGGGTGCCGATGGGCTTTACGGAAAAGTCGCGCGTGCTCGTGCGCGGCAGGGAGTGCAAAATTTTGGGCGCGTCGAGTTTGGACGAAACCCTTGTGGACGTAAGCTCTATCGATGGCGTAAAGGGCGGCGACGAGGTTGTTTTTATAGGCAGGCAGGGCGGGGCGGAAATAAACATAGACTCGTACAGCAAGTGGACCCGCCGCATACCGTGGGAGACGATGGTCTCGATACCGCGCAGGGTAGAGGTTGTCGTTGTTTAGTTTTAGGCGATTGCTTTTGGCGCATAACTGTGTCGCT
>JAGBOM010000246.1 GCA_017633865.1 Opitutales bacterium | reverse complement strand
TTTGGCGGTATTTCAGCAGAACGTTTTTTTATATTAAAGTTTTTTCCGTATTTCAGAAGAAAGTTTTTTTATATTAAAGTTTTGTCGCTATTGCAACAGAACGTTTTTTTATATTAAAGATTCGGCGGTATTTCAGCAGAATGTTTTTTTATATTAAAGATTTGGCGGTATTTCAGCAGAATGTTGGTTCATTAAAGATATGTTTGTGGGTTGAAGGGGTTTCGAGGCTTTTAAGATTTGTTTTAATTTGCGGGGCATTTGTCGGGCTTTCTTAAAGGGTTATGCGGGTTTTTGAGACGACCAAGGCGAGGAAAAACGGGGCTCCAACCAGCGCCGCCATAATGCCGATTGGGATATTTTGTTCGGGGCAGACGGCGCGGGAAAATATATCGCAAACTGTAATAAGCGCGGCGCCGCCGAGGGCGGATAGCGGCATAAGCACTCTATTGTCTGCTCCGCTAAAACGTCTTATTATATGGGGAACGACGAGGCCTACAAAGCCGACTATTCCGCAGATGGATACTGCCGATGCCGTAAGCAGCGCCGCGCACGCCATTGCAAGCGTCCGCAAAAGCTCGAGGTTCGCCCCCGAGTAGAACGCGCCCTCCTCGCCCAAAAAAAGCAAATTTAGAGCCTTTGAATATCTCGCCAAGACGGCGAGCGCGGCTGCCTCCAAGAGCGCGGCAAATCCTATCGCGCCCCAGCCGGCGATTTCAAGCGAGCCGAGCGACCAGAACAAAAACCCCCTCAACCCCTCCTCTTTCGAGGCGTACATAAAAAACCCAATCATCGCCGCGCAAAACGCGTTTACGGCTATGCCCGCAAGCAGCATGGCGTAGGTGTTTTGCCCCGCCGCAAGCCTCCCCGCCCTCCAAATAAAAAACGCTGCCAGAAATCCGAATGCGGCCGCGAAAATCTGTATATAAATTCCGCCGAGGCTAAACGCGCAAACGCTCAGCGCGCCGCCCAAGGCCGCGCCCGAGCTTACGCCCGTAACGGACGGGTCGGCGAGCGGGTTCATAAAAAGAGTCTGCATTGCGCAACCCGCAACCGCAAGCGACGAGCCCGCCACTATGCCCGCCGCGAGCCTCGGAAGCCGTATTTGCCAAACCGCCGCCTCCGCTTCGGGCGGGGCGTTTTTCGAGAAAAGGGCGTCAAAAATTTCGGCGGGCGACAAGTCCATCGCGCCCATGCCGAGCGAAACGAGCGACGCCGCCATGAGGAAAAGCGCGAAAAGCGCAAAAAGAGCCGCAAAATTCCCGCGCCGCATTCCGCAAAAAGCCTATCTCTTTTTAGGCGCGAAACCGCGCGGAGCCGCGGGCTTGGGCGCTGAGGCCTCGGGCGAGCGCATGCGGTAGACGATTCTCGCCTTTTCGATGTCCTGCGGAGTCATTTCCATCTTCACCCTGTCGCCTACTGTAAGCTTGATGAAGTTCTTGCGCAACTTCCCCGATATGTGAGCCAACACCATGTGGCCGTTGGGCAATTCGACTCTGAACATTGTGCCGGGCAAAACCGACACGACTTTTCCTTCTACTTCTACGCAGTCTGACATTTAATGTATTGAAATTTTGCTGTAATTGTTTTTTATTTCTGCAAGATATTAAAAAAGAGTCAAGTATTTTATAAGCCGCAAATGAGCAAAAAAAGCGTTCCCGAGTGCCCGTTTTCCCCGATTTACCCGTCTTATTTAAACAGGGGCGACGAGTTT
>JAGBOM010000245.1 GCA_017633865.1 Opitutales bacterium | reverse complement strand
CTCTTTAAGCAGACTTGTGGTATAAACCTTTTCTCGTGTTGAATTGCGAACTTCGCGCCAAAGTATTGCAGCAGCTTTTAATTTGTCTGGAAATTGTTTTGTAGCCGGATCTGCACAAAAATCTTGAAAAAACTTGTTCCATTGCAGGCATGATTTATCGTAATGTGCATAAGTTTTTCGGCCATAAAAAAGCTCGAGCATATCAAATTTTTGCCGAGCGGAATTTCGGGCGACTGCGAGCTGGGAGTCAGCCTGAAATCCGTTGCGGAGCTCTTTACGGGCGCGCTTTTCGCGGTTTCGATTTGGATGTACAGGCGAGACGGGCGCTTCATGGGCTTTCTGCTTAGATTCTTCGCGGCAAACTGCGCCTTGATGGCGGTTTTGGCCGTTGCGCAGCTAAAATCGGGGGCGAATATGGTCTATTGGACGTTCCCGTCGGGAGCCTCTTTTTACGGGACGTTTTACTATGTAAATTCGGCGTGCGCCTTTCTGTTTTTGGGCTTTGCGGCGGCTTCGGCAAGCGCCGTTTTGGACTTTTGCGGGAAGCTAAAATATATAAAGCTTTTCGCGTGGATTTTGTGCGGGGCGGCGATTCTTTGCGCGATATATTTTTCGTCGAGCGTGGGGGCTAAAATGTCGGCGGTTTTGTTTGCGGGATTTGCGATAGCTATCGCCCTTTTCGCGGTTTTAAGAAGATTTTGCGGCGCAAAAATCGCGGCGGCGGCGCTGGCAATAGCTATTTTTGCGGCAATTCCCGCAGCGGTTTACGGGCTAAACCGCGGGTTTGAATCGCTGCCGAAAACCAAGCAGGATTCTTTGGCGGGCAGATTTAAAATGTACGAATTTTCAAAATACGTCTTTATGAAAGCCCCTATACTTGGCTCGGGCGCGGATTCGTACCAGTACATTGTGCAAAGCCACCCGAATTACAAAAATTCCGCGTTTTCGGGGAAAAATTTGAATTCCCCCCACAACGAGCTAATCGCCTTCGCGTGCGAATACGGAGTTGTCGGCGCGGGCGCGGTTGTGGCGGCGTTTATATTGTGGGGAATAGCCGTTTTTAAATCGAGGCGCGTTTTGGGATTTGCCAACGCTTTGATTGCGGGCGGAGTTGCCGTAAGCGTAATTCATTCCATGTTCGATTTGTTCTACCATGAGCCGTCGGTAATGATTGCCCTTTGTTTAATGATGGCGCTCGCGGCGGCTCCCATGCGGAAATTTTTAGGGGAGGGGCGGGGTTTTGGCCTCAAATAAGGCTTGTAAAAAAACGGCGAATTTTTTTTTATTTTAAACAATGAACTGCGAAGAAAAGTTTTTCGAGATTTACAAAAAATCTCCGTCGGGAGTGTCGTTTTGCCCGTACAGAATCTGCCCGATAGGCGCGCATAGCGACCACCAGTACGGCAAAATTACGGGGTTCGCCCTCGACAAGGGCATAAGAATCGCCTTCGCCCCCAAGCATAACGGCGTTATAGAGCTTACCTCCTTGCAGTTTGAAAAGCGCGCGCAGTTTCACATAAATTTTATCCCCGAGGAAAAGCAGAACGACTGGGCCGACTATTTGAGGGGAGTGGCGCTATTTCTTTCGCAAAGGCATTCCTTGCACATGGGGCTTTCGGGCGTGATAGAGGGGTCGCTGCCCATAGGCGGGCTTTCGAGCTCGGCGGCGGTTTGCATAGCGTTTTTGTCCGCCCTTTGCAGTGTAAACGGTATAACCCTGACTCCGCATGAAACCATCATGATAGCCCTCGAGGCCGAAAATCGCTATGTGGGCGTATCCTGCGGCAAGCTCGACCAGTCTTGCGAGGTGTTCTCCAAAAAGGGCAGGCTCCTTTATTTGGACACGAAGGACGACTCCTTCGAGCTAATCCCCGAAAACCCGAATATGAGGCCGTACAAAATCGCCATATTCTTTTCGGGGATGGAGCGCACTCTCGCGGGCTCGAAATTCAATATGAGGGTTGACGAATGCCGCAGCGCGGCCTACGCGCTTAAAGCGTTTTCGGGCATGGAATACGGCAAGTTTAGCGAAACTTTCTTGCGCGACGTGCCCTTCGAGGTTTTCCAAAAATACAAAGACAAGCTCCCCGAAAACTGGGCGAGGCGCGCAGAGCACTGGTATTCGGAGTTTAAAAGGGTCGAGGCGGGCGCGGAGGCATGGAGGCGCGGCGACATTTTCGAGTTCGGCAGGCTTTCGAGCGAAAGCGGAAAGTCGTCAATCTACAACTGGCAGACGGGCTCCGACGAGCTTAAAACCCTTTACGAAATCATGATGAAAACCGACGGCGTTTACGGCGGCAGGTTTAGCGGCGCGGGGTTCAAGGGCTGTTGCATGGCGCTGATAGACCCGGCTTTCGAGGAAAGCGCCGTTAAAAAAATCTCGGAAGAGTATTTAAAGGCCTTTCCCAAGCTTGCCGGGAAATTTTCCATTCACATTTGCGAAAGCGCCGACGGAGTCGATATTTTATGAAGTGCCTAATTATCGCGGCGGGATACGCCACAAGGCTTTACCCCCTTACCGAAAACATGCCCAAGCCCCTTTTGCCAGTCGGAGGCAAAGCCATTTTGGACTGGCTGATTGACGATGTCGACTCCCTCGGCGAAATCGACGAATACATCGTAATTTCCAACCACAAGTTCGCCGAAATTTTTAGGGCGTGGGCGGCCAAAAAGCCGCAAAAAATCACGGTTTTGGACGACGGCACCTCCGCGAACGAAACCCGCCTGGGCGCGGTAAAAGACATCGCCTTTGCGATAGAAAAGCTGTCGCTAAAAGGCGACATGCTCGTTATGGCGGGCGACAACCTTTTGGACTTTTCGCTCACAACTTTTGTAAAATACGCGAAGTCGAAGAACGCCACTTGCGTGATGCGCTACTTCGAGCCGGACTTAAAAAAGCTCCTAAAATGCGGAGTGCTGACTATTGACGAGTCCGACAAAATTTTAAATATGACGGAAAAATCCCCGACGCCCGCCACGCACTGGTGCTGCCCGCCGTTTTATTTCTACAAGGGCGCGGACGCCGCTCTCGTAAAAACGGGGATAGACGAGGGCTGCCCCACGGACGCCCCCGGCAGCTTTATCGCCTGGCTATGCAAAAGAAGCGAAGTTTACGCTATGGAAATGCCCGGCTCGCGCTTCGACATAGGCAACCTCGAAAGCTACGAGCGGGTGCAAAAACAGTACCGCGGGATAAACTCTTAATTTTTCAATTTTATGGACAATAGGTTTGTAGTCATAATGGCGGGGGGCGCGGGCGAGAGGTTTTGGCCTGTAAGCCGCGCGGACAAGCCCAAATATCTCTGCTCTTTTAAGGAGGGCGAAAAGTGCCTGCTGATGCAGACGTTTTTGAGAGCCTCGAAAGTCGTGCCGAGCTCGAACATATTTGTTCTTACAAACAAGGCGCAGGTTCAAAATATTTTAGAGGCCTGTCCGGAGCTTCCGAGCGGGCAGATTTTTGCCGAGCCCGCTCTTATGGACACGAGCGCGGCTATCGCCTACGCCGTATCGATAATCGGGCAAAAGACAAACTTTCAGGATTCCTCCTTCGCGGTTCTGCCCTCCGACGCGGCGATAAAAGACGTTGGCGGCTTTGCCGATACCCTAACCCGCGCCTTTAACGTTGCCGAAGCCCGGGAAGGCGGGCTTGTTACGATAGGGATTCCGCCGACGTTCCCCGCAACGGGCTACGGCTATATCCAAAAGGCGGAGCGTTTCGATGCCGGCGGCGGAGAATATTTTAGGGTGGCGCATTTTTACGAAAAGCCGAGCGAGGCGCGCGCCCGCTCGTATTTGGAAAGCGGCGATTTTTATTGGAACGCCGGAATCTTCGTCTGGAAAACTTCGTCTATAGCATCCGCCATAAAAAAATACGCCCCGAAAATCGGGGAGACTCTCGGCGACATTTTGCGCGGAATAAAATCGGGATTGAGCGCCCCCGAAGCCGCGGGCAAATATTACGGCAATTTCGAGAAAATCAGCATAGACTTTTCCGTGATGGAAAAGGCCGACAACGTCTGGACCGTTCCCGCGCGCTTCGACTGGGACGACGTAGGCTCGTGGGGCGCGGTTGAGCGTTTGGGCTTTAACAGGGACGAAAGCGGCAACATCGCCGTAGGCGAGGCGGTTTTCGAGGCTTCAAGCGGCAACGTTTTGTTCGACAAATCTTCGAGGCTTACAGCGTTTTTCGGCGTGGATAACATCGTCGTAGTTCATACGCCCGACGCCACTTTGGTGTGCGATAAGTCCTGCGCCGACAAGCTTAAAGCCCTTGTTAAAAAGCTGCCGCAAAAGTGCAAATAAAACAGGCTTTAAACTCCGATTTTACGCCGTCTCTATAAAATTTTTGGGCGCGGAAAAATCTTTTACGGGGATTTCCCAGACGGTTTTTTCTTCCGATTCGGAGATTTTTTTTAAGCCGAATT
>JAGBOM010000244.1 GCA_017633865.1 Opitutales bacterium | reverse complement strand
GCTTTGGCGCAAAAGCCTCGCGCGCCGCGCCGCGGCCGCCGCCGAAGGCTCCGCCCTGCCCGTTTTGGACCTTGCCTGCGGCAGCGGAGACGCCGCCCTCGCCGTTCTAAAGGCGAGCCCCTCCGCGAAAATAGTCTGCTGCGACCTCTGCCCGGAAATGCTTGCCGAGGCCGAAAGGAAAATCGCCGCGGCGGGCTTTAAAAGCCGCGCAAGCTTCGTTCTGGCCGACGCCCAAAATATGCCCTTTGCCGACTCGTCCTTTTGCGCGTGCGCCATCGCTTTCGGGTTCAGAAATTTCCAAAACCGCAAAGAGTGCCTGCTTGAAATAAGGAGAGTCTTGGCGGACTCCGCCCCTCTCATTATTTTGGAAGTCGCAAGAGCCCCAAAAATTATCGCTCCCGCGCAGAACTTTTTTATGGAAAAAATAATGCCCCGAATCGCCTCGGCCTTCGGCGGCAATATTGACGACTACAAATACCTCGCAAAAACCACGAGAGACTTCCCCCCGCAAAGGGAGCTTGAAAGCCTCGTGGAAAGCTGCGGCTTTAAAGACGTCAAAACCCGCCGCTTCGCATTAGGATTCACCGCGCTTACCGTTTCAAAAAAATGACAGACACGCATTTTACAGAAGACGCCCCCCTCGTCGATTTGGACGAATTTAAAACATGGATTTTGCGGGAGGACGAAAATTTCCTGATTTTAAACAAGCCCGGCTGGCTCGTCTGCCACCCGTCCAAAAACGGCCCGCTTTCAAGCCTCGTGGGGGCGGCGCGCCTGTATCTGGGCGAAAGCGGGGCCCTGCACCTCGTTAGCCGCCTCGACCGCGAAACAAGCGGGATTGTCGCGCTTGCGAAGAACAAAAACTCCGCAAGCCTTCTGCAAAAGGCCGTCGAGCAAAAGCTTGTCGGCAAAAAATACCTCGCGATCCTGCGCGGCAGGCTCGAGGGCTCCTACACCGTCTGCCAGCCCCTCGCCGACGACAGGGCTTCAAGCGTCGTCGTAAAGCAGTGCTGCGCGGTAGACAGAGGCTCGGCGAAACACGCGCTTACTATTGTTACGCCGCTGCGCTTTTCCGACAAAATCGTTCCGCTTACCCTGTGCAGGGTGGAAATTTTAACGGGGCGCAAGCACCAAATTAGAGCCCACGCAAAGTGGATTGGCCGCGAGATTGTGGGCGACAAAATCTACGGGGCCGACGAAAACATCTACCTGCGCTTTATAGAAAAAGGACTTTCCCCCGAAGACATGTCGCTTCTTTTAATGCCGCGCCAGGCTCTGCACGCCTGGGAGAGCGACTTCTCAAAAGCCGCGGCAAACCTGAAAATCCGCGCGCCTCTGCCGAAGGATTTTTCGGGCTTTATGCTCGAATACGGCCTCGGCGGCTGCGAAGAATTCAACGCCTGAAATGTACATAATATCCCCATTCGACTGCTACAAGGCGCTGCCCGACCCCGCGCTTTTAAAAAACAAACCGCAAAGCGGATTTTTCGACATCTTTTGCGACGCCGAGCTCTGGGCGAGCGGCCGCAGCGCAATGCGCTCGATTTTCAAGGAGCTGAAAGATTTGTCCGTAAGGGAAATCGCTTTGCCAAGCTACATTTGCCCGTCGCTTCCGCCTTTTTTCGCGCGCGAGTTCAAGGTGTCGCAATACGGCTTTGACGAGCTTGAAAACCGCGTCGATTTCCCCTCCGTAAAAACGGGAAAGGGCGTCGCGGTTCTTGCCGTAAACTTCTTCGGCGCTTCCGAAAGAAACAAGTGGGAGGCCTTAATGGAAAAGAACCCCGAAACGGTGTTTATAGAAGACCACAGCTTCGCGCCGTTTTCAAACTGGGCGAAAAATTCCCGCGCGGACTTTTCTTTCGCGTCTTTAAGAAAGCTTCTGCCCATTCCCGACGGCGCGTATTTGCGGGCGAAAAACCGCGCCCCGCGCGCCGCCGCGCGCCGCCCCGCGGCCTCAATGCCCGCCTTCGCAGCCGAAATTCTTTCGGCAATGGCTCTAAAAACCTTCGAGCAAAACATTGCGGGCTCAACCGACGCCTCGTATAGAAAAAAATTTTTGGCGGGCGAAAAAGCCCTCTTTAAAAACCCGCCGCTTGAAAGAATAAGCCCCTACTCCTTTGAGATTTTAAGGAAGCTCGACATCGCCCAAGCCCTCGCCGAAAATTTTAAAAAATCGGAGGATTTTTTTAGGCGCAATCCGCTAAAAGACGTTCCCGTGCTGAAAAACCTTACGCCCGAACGCCCCGAAGACCTGCTCTCGCCGATTTTGGCCCTCCCCGATTTGCCCGCGCTTACGGCGGCGAGAAACCTGCTAATTTCACCCCACTCAAGGCCCGTAATTTACTGGTCGGACATAATAAAATAGAAAAGTTTAATTTTTTTATTGCAAAGCCCTAAAGAATTTAAAGATAATTGCGGCATAATTTTAGTAGTTCAGTAGTTTAGTTTATTCAGTAGAACCGATTTCCAAAAAAAATCGGTTCTATTTTAATAAGAAGTTTGCCCTTTGACTTTTCCTCCTCCGAACGCGCGGCTTCGCTTTATAAAAAGAGCGGATTAGACGCCTTTTTTTCGGCTTGCCCCCCCAAAAATTTTTGGGGCGGCAAAATATGCCCCAATAAAAAAAGATGTCTTTGCGCCCTTTTTAAGACGCGGCTCGGAAAGAAAAATCGAACAATAAAAACATAAAGAAGTGAAAAAACAGACCATAACAATAGCAATCCTTGCCGCGGCGGGCAGCCTGCTCGCGGCTGGGTACCAAATACAGGAGCAGGGCGCGTCCAACATCGGAACGGCCATGGCGGGCTCGGTAACCAACGCCAACAACGACGCCTCCGCCGCCTACTGGAACCCGTCCGCAATCGCCTTTAGCGGCCTTGAGGAGGGCGAAACCATAATAGACGCGGGCCTCAGCTTCGTAATGCCGACTCTCGACTTTCACGACACCGGCTCGCAAGACCCCTTCCACCCCGAAGGCTCTAAAAGCGCGAGCGCCGCGCCCATGTCGGAAGTTCCCAACATGTACGCCGCGCACAGGTTCAACGAATCCATGTACGCGACTTTTTCGTTCTCCGCCCCCTACGGGCTTGAGTCCGACTACGACGAAAACTGGGTTGGCCGCTACCAGGGCATCAACAGCTACGTTATGACTATGGATTTGAACCCCAGCTTCGTTTACCAAGTTAACGACTGGCTCTCCATCGGCTGCGGGCTTTCCGCGCAGTACATTTACGCGTCGCTTAGCAACATGCTGCCGCCCGGAGTTCTCGGCGGGGGCAAGCTCGACATTAGCGGCTACGGCTGGGGCATAGGCGGCAACGCGGGATTTACCATAAAATACGCGGAGGGCGGCAAATTCGCATTTGCATGGAGAAGCGCCGTCGGGCAAGATTTGGACGGCACAATGCGCACAGGATCGCTGAGCTACGACATTTCAACAAGCATAACAAATCCCGACACCTTCACGTTCGGCATTTACCAAAAATTCCTGAAAAACTTCGCGGTAATGGCGGACTACACCCTGACGAGGTGGTCGGTTTTCGACAAGCTCGAAATAAACGGCGGCCCCATTCCGATTAAAGAGAACGAAAACTGGAAGGACACTTCCCGCGTGTCGCTCGGCTTCCACTACTACCCCGACTTCCTCGAAGGGGCGACATTCAGAATCGGCGCCGCCTTCGACGAAACTCCCGTCAGCGAGCTTCGCACCGTCAGAATTCCCTGCTGCGACAGAGTCTGGCTTTCCACAGGCCTCGGGTTCAAGTACAAGTTTGTGGAATTCGACGTGGGCTACACCTACATATTCCTAATCGGCGACGGCAAAATAGACTCCGCCGACTACGTAAACCGCGTTACCGGATACTACGACGGCCACATTCAGGTTGTGTCGATACAGGCCTCGATAAAATTTTAGGCGAAATTTCTTTCACCGCGCGCCCCTCCATAGCGGCGGGGCGCTTTTAATTTTCAAAAAAGGCCGCGCGCGGGCTTAAAAAATCGAAAAAACAAAGATTTTTGCCAAAAAAAGAATAAAAAAGTCTTTACAAAGCCGAACGCTGGGTCTTTATTTTTAGGTTTTCAAATTTTTCTAATAAAGGGAAAAATGCAAAAGACAAAAAAATCCATAGTAAAACGCTTCAAAGTCACGGCTCGCGGCAAACTGCTTCGCCGCAGCCCCGGCAAGCGCCATTTGCTCCGCAGCAAGTCTGTAAAGCAGAAGCGCGCCTCCGGGCACGACAAGAAGGTTTCGGAAGGCGTAGCCGCCAACATGAAAAAGGCTATGCCCTTCGCCTAAGCCTTCGCGAAGCATAAACAATAAACGCGTCGAAAGGGTGCAAAATCCCGAAAATCGGGAAAAATCTCAAAAGGCGACCCCCAGACACTAAACAATATAAATATAGAACATGCCAAGAGTAACAAACATAGTCAGCACGCACGCGCGCAGAAAGCGGGTGCTAAAATCAACAAGAGGCTATTTCGGCAACAAGAGCCGCCTCTATAAATTCGCGAAAGACGCCCAGATGCACGCCGGCGTTTACGCCTACCGCGACCGCAGGGCGCGCCGCCGCGAGTTCCGCTCGCTGTGGATTGCCAGAATAAACGCCGCCTGCCGCTCGCGCGGGCTGAAGTACAGCGTGTTTATGGCCGCTCTCAAGAAGGCGAACATCGCCCTCGACAGAAAGCAGCTTTCGGAGCTCGCCATTCAAAACGCCGCGGGCTTTGACGCTCTTGTTAAGCAGCTCAACCTCGCGTAGTTTCAACCTATACAAAATTTTAAAAGGATTCCGGAAAATCTTCGGAATCCTTTTTTATTTTCGCCAAAAACCGG